>JAFMSA010000032.1 GCA_017353855.1 Alphaproteobacteria bacterium | reverse complement strand
GTCAACCGCACGGAGGCCGAACTGAAGCGGCTCGGTAAGAACTACGAGTTCCATCGCTATGACGGGGCCGGCCACGCCTTTTTTGCATGGTATCGGCCGAACTACCGGGTCGAGCAATCGATCGACGGCTGGCACAAGGTGTTTGCCTTCTTCCACAAGCATCTCGGTGCCCCTGCGCACTGACTTCCGCGCCGGTGCAATCCGTCGTCAGGACCGGCCGATGATCGACGCCGCGATCGTCGGCCTCGGCCGGTGGGGCAAGACGCTCGTCGGGGCCGTCCACGGCAAGAGCCGCTCGCTGCGTTTCACGCATGCGGTCAGTCGCGATGCCGACAAGCTTCGCGACTATGCGGCACAGCATGAACTCAAGCTCGTTTCCTCGCTCGAGCCGGTGCTCGCCGAGCCGGCGATCGATGCCGTTGTGCTGGCAACACCGCACTCGGTGCATTTCCCCGGGATTATCGCGGCCGCAACGGCGGGAAAGGCGGTATTTTGCGAAAAACCGCTGACCCTGACAAAGGCTGAGGCGGCGCAAGCGATCGAAGCCTGCCGCGCGGCCGGAGTGGTGCTCGGAAGCGGCACCGACAAACGCTTCTTCCCGTCTTTGCGCGAGCTCGTCCGGCTGGCGAAGGGCGGTGAACTGGGAAGTATCCTTCACCTTGAGGCGCACTTCAGCAACGAGGTCGCAGGGACTTTCACGCAATGGCGTTATTCGCCCGAGGAATCGCCGGCCGGCGGCATGACGGGGACCGGGATTCATGTTCTCGACACACTGACCGCGATCGCAGGTCCCGTCGGGCGGGTCGAAGCCTTGCTGCTGTCGCATAAGCCGCCGCCCGATCCGCTCGACAGTCTGTCGGTTCTGCTCGAATTCGAGTCGGGCATCAGCGGTACGCTGGCGGCGGTGCGCTCCACCCCGACATATCTGCGGGTCCATGCGTTCGGCCGCAATGCGTCGGCGGAAGCCCTCGGCCCAACGGAACTCGTATTGCGGCGAAGCGGTGCCGCGCCGCAGCGGCTGAGCTTCGCGCCCGTCGACTCGGTTCGGGTCAATCTCGAAGCCTTTGCCGACGCGGTCGCCGGCCGCGCGCCCTACCCGATCCCGACGGGCGAAATGCTCGCCACCGTCGCTGCTTTCGAGGCGATCACGAACGCGGTCGCATCCGGCGGTCGGATCGCAGAGCCGTGAGGCGCTCGCAACTGGGCTAGGTTCTCTTGGGCCCGAACGGCGGAAGCCGCAGCCGCCAAGGGCTTTTCTTATGGACCCATCCGCCCCGATCGGGCCAGACAAAACGTTCGAGCGGCACTCGTCTCCGACACGATCAAACGATGGACCATGATGCCTTGTGTCTTCTGCCCGGGGCTGGGCTGTCCCTGATCCTGGCGGCCGACTTTCTGGTTTGGCCGGCGCAAGCGGCCTTCGCAGCGGCACCGCGTCGGGGTTGCCATCGCGGCCAGTGACCTCGCTGCCGCCGCGTATCATCATCTCCGCATGGGAGTGTTTTTCGGGAAGGCGGAAGCCGTGGGTTTGCGGGCCCGCATGCGGTCAAGCGTCGCGTGCCCTCCCTCGGGTGATCCTCGCTGCAACGCCGAACTCGAAAGGCGGCCGCGTTCTGCCTGGACTTCCTGCCGCATTTCGGGCGCGCTGAGAATGGTCGGATGATCACCCAATTCAAGATTATCGCGGTCTTCGTAAACGTGCGCAGCTTGGGCTTCGATGGTCGCCGCGGCCGCCGGCTCTCCCGGGTGGTGGTGGCGGCGCCGGCGTTGCGTCATTGGCCGCTGGCAGGGCAAGGTAGTTGGGATGATCTATATCAGACTCGGGATCCGGATTACTCTTCAAGAACGCCAGGCTGCCGACGCGCTGCGCCGCGGCATGGCAAGCTCCATCGGGCGCCGGTAGGCGTTCGCTGGGGCGACGACAACCCATCCGCACCAGTCTTGGCGGGTGCATCGGGATCGGCCACATAGGCGACGTGACGACACCGGGGAAGCTAATGACCCACGAAACGGCGGGCGCGCCGGGCCGCGACTTCATCCGCGACATCATCGAATCCGACATGGCTGCCGGGAAATCGCAGGTTGTAACCCGCTTCCCGCCGGAGCCGAACGGTTACCTCCATATCGGGCACGCCAAAGCGATCCAGATCAATTTCGGAGTGGCGCGGCAATACGGCGGCCGCTGCCACCTGCGGTTCGACGACACCAATCCCACCAAGGAGGAGCAGGAGTACATCGACGCGATCAAGCGCGACGTGCACTGGCTCGGCTTTGATTGGGGCCCGCACCTCTACTACGCGTCCGACTATTTTGAGCAACTTTACGAATGGGCCGAACACCTGATCCGCACGGGCAAGGCTTATGTCGACGACCTCGGCGCAGAAGAGATGCGGGCGATGCGCGGCAATTTGACAGAGCCCGGCCGCGACAGCCCGTACCGGGACCGCTCCGTTGCAGAAAATCTCGATCTGTTCCGCCGCATGCGAGCAGGCGAATTCCCGAGCGGCGCGCGGGTTCTACGCGCTCGAATTGATATGGCATCCGGAAACATGAACCTGCGCGATCCGGTTCTCTACCGCATTTTGCACGCAGAACATCCGCGCACCGGTTCGAAGTGGTACATCTATCCGACCTACGACTTCGCGCACGGCCAGTCGGACGCGATCGAGGGTGTGACGCACTCGCTCTGTTCGCTCGAATTTGAAGATCACCGGCCGCTTTATAACTGGCTGATCGAACATTTGCCGGTGCCGTCAAGACCGCGGCAATACGAGTTCGCCCGCCTCAATCTTAGTTATACGGTGTTGTCCAAACGCTTTCTGACGGAGCTCGTCCGGCAGGGGCGCGTAAGCGGCTGGGACGATCCGCGGATGCCGACTTTGGCCGCATTGCGGCGCCGAGGCGTGCCGCCGGCAGCGATCCGCGATTTTGTTAACCGCGCCGGCATCGCGCGTGCCAACAGTGTCGTCGACATCGCGATGTTCGAGCACTCGATCCGCGAGTTGCTCAACAAGACCGCGCCGCGCCGGATGGCCGTGCTGCGTCCGCTGAAGCTTGTCATCGAGAACTATCCCGCAGGCGCGGGGGAAGAGCTCGAAGCGGTAAACAATCCGGAGGATCCGGCCGCTGGAACCCGGCGCATTGCATTCGGGCGTGAACTCTATGTCGAGCAGGACGATTTTATGGAGGACCCGCCGAAGAACTTTTACCGCCTGTCGCCTGGGCGGGAGGTACGGCTGCGGTATGCATATTTCGTGACCTGCCGCGACGTGGTGAAAAATTCGGCGGGCGAGATCACGGAGCTGATCTGTACCTACGACCCGTTGACGCGCGGCGGCAACGCAAGTGACGGGCGCAAGGTGCGGGCGACGTTGCATTGGGTTTCCGCGGCGCACGCGCCGCGGGCGGAAATACGGCTCTATAATCCTCTTTTTGCCCGCCCCGATCCGGGCGCCGGCGGCGATTTCATGGCCGATCTCAATCCGCACTCTCTGGAGAGGCTGACCGGCGCCCGTGTCGAGGCTGCGCTCGCGACAGCGATACCGGAGGAGCCTATACAGTTCGAACGCCAGGGCTATTTCTGTGCAGACGTTGACAGTGCGCCGGATCATCTCGTCTTCAACCGCACGGTCGGCCTGCGGGACAGCTGGGCAAAAGTCCAAGGCGCCGGCTGATCGGACCATGATCCGGACAATCGAAACGGTTTCTTACTTCGCCGGCGGATCCCCGGGACGGTCCCAACCGAGCCTGGCCCGGGCGGGGCCAGCACTTATCCTTGCGCGGGTCCCGCGTGAGCGGCGATCTTTTGCGGTCGGATACACAGCACCGGACGGACCCGGAAGCGAGCGCATGGGTCTAATCATGAATTTTTCGCAATCATCTTTTGATAGCGCGCTTCATGGGCTCGCCTTCGCCCACGAGCCGACCGCCTGCGGGTTCTAATGGCGAGGCACGCGGAAATGCGCCGGCATCGGCGCGGTCCCGAGACAACGGCCGTCTCGGTTTCTGAAGCGCGGACTAGAAGGAAGGACCGTCTATGCGACCATGGATGATCGTTCTGTCGAGTACGATCGGGGCGATTGTGATAACGACAGCCTTGGCGCTCCCCGAACTGCTGAACAATCCGCACGCCGAGACCGGGACGATCCTGCTGACCCATTTGCCTGCCCTGGCGGTCGCCGCCCTCGCCGTTTACGCGCTCTGTGCGATGCTGCTGACGACCGCAGCCCTGGTCGCCGGCATGCTGCGCATGCGACAGCATCTGGGGCACGCCGTCTCGGGCCGAACGCTAGCGCAGCGCGACTGGCTGGCGGCCCTCGGTGCGAATGGATTTCGGCAACTCATACCGCGACTGACTCCGACATTGGCGCAATCGGCGAGAGCGGACGGGGGTGTGGTACTGCAGACTCGGCTCCTTCCGAATGAAACGAGAGGCGAGATTGCGCGACTTCACTATATCTCGTTAGCGCGCAGCCATTTCTTCAGCACGCTGATCGTGATGGCAGGGATCGTCGGCCTGGGTCTCGCGCAAGACCGTGGGTCCCTACCCTTTGCGTCGGGCGCGATCCCGACCACTTCCACGATACTGATCCTTATAGGCTTGATCCTTCTTGCCGCACTCAGCCGCATTGCGATCGACGTTACGGCGGAGCCTTTGCTGGAATCGATCGCGCAGTTGCCCGCCGAGCACGTTGAAGTCGGACTGCTGCGCCGTGCCGTCGAACTGTTGGAGGTGGCGCGCAGTGCCCCCGAATACGACAACGAAGGGGTCCCTTCGACGCCGGCTCAATTGCCCGAAGAACTGGTCGCGGTGATCGAACGCGGCTACCACGACCTGTCGAACGCGGTTGCCCGTCTGACCACCCATACAGAGGCGCTCGAAACCGTGATGCGGTCATCGGCGGAGGCCATCTCGGCAACCTTAAACAGAAGCACGCCGTCTCCGGCGACCGATGCGTATACGGAGCTGCACGCTGCCGTCGGTGAATTGACGGCAGTACTGCGAAGCTTGACTGCATCACCGGATGGCGAAGAGGGGCCGCTGCCCGCCGAGGCCCTTTCGCGCCAGAAGGCCGCAAGCCCTGGCCTTGCGCACGAGTTGCGGCGGCTTCTGCAGGAAATCTAGAGCTAGACGACGCGCTAAATTAAGCTAAGCTCAGGCAGTAGATTCAACTCCATCGCACCCCCAACTCGACTGTTGCTGCGACGCCCGTAGGGCCGGTCCCGGCGGGGCTACTGGGGGATCCGCATAGCGGGCCGGCGACACCTCGGCCCCCGGCTCCACCGCCTTTGCTGAATCTCACTACCTGCGATGCAGGTCCAATCCACTTGCGCTGCAAATACCAAAATAGCCTTGAGCGGGTGCCGGCTCACCGGTTTCGAAAAACACCGCGCGCTGCCCGAGCGCGTTGGGGCGCAAGTGCGGCCCAGGTCGGCGCAACCGGGTTCGTGCCTGTCCCGGGCCGCACACGCTGGTTCTGCAATCACATCATGGACCAGACAGTCCGCGCTGCCGGGCGCCAGGGCCGGCCGGACGCCCCGCACGGCGGGTAAAAGCCGAGGCCTGATCAGGCGGGTACAGGTGGCGGATTGACGACGCGGCCGTCATCCCGGCTCGTTGGCGACCTCCTCGCGACGCCGTCTGGGATGGTTCGCTTCCCGCATGGACGACGCCCGCGACATGTTTGTGCTCAACCGTGAATTATTGCCGAACGGCGCGTCCCCGTGGGCTCATCGCCCGCTTCCGGAGGAGACCCGCTTTCACCCGGCCGAGCCCGGCCCCCGGTATTCCGGGTAAATAAGGGGCGGCGGCGCCTTGACGAACTCGAGGAGTGCCGCACGCTTCGGGCGGAGCGTGCCTCTGACCGGATGGTCGCGATCCCTTCGATATGGATGATCGAGGGCTTGGCTCCTTTGCCCTGTCTTGCCCCGTGGATCATAATCCAGCCGGCAACCGGACAGACGGACACATATAGCGGGTCTCGTCCGCGCCAATTTGACGGCCCTGACCTCGGGATGCGTTGAAAAGCCCTGCGCGGTCTGACGCGAGGGCCCGAGCTAGCTGGCACCCGCGCGGCCGAAGAAACGGCGGCTCCGCCAAAGGCGGCGAACTGCGGAAGGCGCTCGAGGAGAGAGAAAATGGATGGGCCGACGCTCAGTAAGCGGCAGCTCCAACTCCGGTATGGCGCGTGTTTGGTAAATGTGGCGAAATGGAGTCGGTCGAGAAGCAGATACGAGGATCACAAGGAATTATGATCACCGCCGCTCAATGCCGTTCTGCACGCACCTTGCTGAGCTGGTCCGTAGGCAAGCTGGCGAGCGCCGCTTCAGTCAGCGAGAGCGCGATCGACGATTTCGAGCTCGAGCGGCGGCGGCCGGATACAGCCGCCGTCGATGCCATTCAGCGCGCCTTCGAGGATGTCGGAGTGGTGTTTCTGCCGGGAGACGACGCGCGGCTGGGCGACCCGGTCCCGGCGAACAAGTGAGGTTCGCGGACCTCGAGGAAGGCTGAACCCGACGGACAAGCTGTGCCCGACCCGGAATTCGCGGGCACCGACAGGTCCGTGCGGAGCCGCTAGGGCGGCTCGACACGAGACACGCGCTCGGCACTTCACGATCGCGGCTTTGTAGCCAATCGCGGCAAATTTCCTGCTCGCACCACGCCGCACCTCTCGCGTTCGCGCGGCGGCGCGACCATTTTGCCAACAACAGCCCGGAAGGAGCGGTGTTGATCCACGAACGTCGACAGCGCCGTTGAGCCAAGGATCACCAAAGTGTGCCCCATGGAACCCCTGCGTACCCTCGCCACATCAGCAAAATCGGCCTGGCCGCGGCTCGCGTTACTCTCGCAGCGGGTGATGGAGGGCATCGGGACGGACGGACTCGATCCGTCGATCTACCGCTACATCCTTCACTATAGCCTGCGAGAGCAAATCTACCTGGTCGTGGTCACGCTGCTGTCGTTTCCTTTCCTCTATTATTCTCTTGATCTTCCCAAGCAGATCGTCAATGACGCCATTTCCGGCACCCGATTTCCAAAGCATTTTCTCGGTATCGAACTGGGCCAGATTCCCTATCTTCTCGCATTATGTATTTTATTTCTCGTTTTGGTCTTGGTTAATGGATGGTTCAAGCTGCACCTGAACGTCAGAAAAGGACAGGTCGGGGAACGCATGCTACGCCGGCTCAGATATCAGCTCTATGAGCGGGTATTGCGATTTCCGTCGCACTATTTCGACCGAACGGCGACCGGACAGATTATTGCGATGATGACGGGGGAGCTGGAGCCGGTCGGCGGCTTTATCGGCGAGGCTTTCGCGTTGCCGATCGCGCGAGGCGGCACGCTCCTGACGATTTTCGCCTTTATGTTCGTTCAGGATCCGCTGCTCGGCGCCGCGGCGGTCGCGTTCTATCCGCTGCAAGGTTATCTCATCCCGAAAATGCAGCGCATAATTCGCCGCCTTGGGCGCGAACGCGTGCGCAAGGTCCGCGTGCTTTCGGATCGCATCGCCGAGACGATCGCCGCCCGCGCCGAAATTCGCGCCAATGACGCGGCCCCATATCAGCTCGCCGACATCTCGCATCGCCTCGGCGAGATCTATGACATTCGCTTCGAAATCTATAATCGCAAATTCTTCGTTAAATTCCTCAACAATCTCATCGGTAACCTTACCCCCTTTTTATTCTTCCTGATTGGGGGATATTTCGTAATCAACGGCGAGCTCTCGTTGGGCGCGCTCGTCGCCGTACTCGGGGCCTACAAGGAATTGTCGTCGCCTTGGAAGGAACTGCTCGACTTCTACCAGAACCAGCAGGACGTTGCGATCAAATACGAGCAGGTGGTGGAGCAGTTCCGGGTACCCGATATGCTGGATAATCGCCTGTTCGCTGAGCAGCCGCAGACCGTGGAGCCGTTCCGCGGCGAGGTCACCGCCGCGAATGTCAGCGTGGTCGACGACGATGGCATCCAACTCCTCGAAGGGCTCAATTTCGAATTTGCGATCGGCACGGATGTCGCGATCGTCGGCCAGAGCAACAGCGGCAGAAATCTCGTCCCTCAGCTCTTTCCGCGGCTGCTGGCTCCTACCAGCGGTCGGCTCCTGGTCGGCGATACCGATCTCAACAGCATCCCGCTCGCGGTCTCCGGCCGCCGGATCGGCTATATCGGCCCGACAACCTGTCTGTTCGCCACCAGTGTGCGGGATAATCTGCTCCTCGGCTTGCGCCACCGCCCAAATCGCAGGCCGGGCGACGGCTCGGCGGACGAGAAAAAGCGTGCCCGCGCTATCGAGGAGGCTCGTATGTCCGGCAACAGCGAGTTCGATGTTGCTGCCGACTGGATCGATTATGAGCAGGCAGGAGTGGCCGACGCGGCCGAGCTCAACCGGCGGATCATCGAGGTCCTGCGGCTCGTCGATCTCGATGAGGACGTGCATCTCCTCGGCTTGCGCGGCCGGCTCGATCCGAACCGCCAGCCGGACGCGGCTCCGCGCATTCTGGAGGCGAGGCGCGTGCTCGCCCTGCGCCTTACACAAGGCGAGATTGCGCATCTCGTCGAGCGGTTCGACCCCGACCGCTACAACACGAACTCGCCGGTATCGGTCAACTTGCTGTTCGGTACGCCGATCGGGCCGGCCTTCGAGGGCGACGGGCTCGCCCGCAACGCCTATGTCACAAGTGTGCTCGACCAAGCCGGCCTGACCGGTGACCTCCTCCGGATCGGAGCAGAGGTCGCTCGGATGATGACCGAATTGTTCGCCGGCTTGCGACCCGAGCATGAGTTTTTCGAGGAGTTCGGCTTGATCAGCGCCGACGATCTGCCGGCTTTCGAGAGTATTTTGAAGCGGATGGAGAATGCCGGTGTCGAAAGCCTGATGCAGTCGCCGCGTGAACGCCTGCTGTCGCTTGCCCTCAAGCTGATCGCGACCCGCGACCCGCTCGAGCTGATCGACGAAAGCATGCAACGGCGAATTTTGCAGGCGCGCCGCCTATTTGCCGAGGGATTGCCGGAAAATCTACGCGGCTCGGTCGAATTCTTCGACCCCGGGCGCTATAACACCGCTGCCCCGGTCCAGGAAAATGTGCTGTTCGGCACGATCGCGCGGGGCGAATCCGGCGGCCGGGAACGCGTCCACCTCGCGATCGCCGAAGTGCTCGACGAGCTGGGACTGCGCGGAACTCTGATCGAGGTCGGGCTCGACTACCAGGTCGGCACCGGCGGCTCACGGCTCTCGGAGGCGCAGCGGCAAAAGCTCGCTATCGCGACAGCGATCCTCAAGCGCCCCGATCTGCTCGCCCTCAACGACGCCACCGCGGTGCTCGATAACGCGACCGAGACGGCCATCCTCGAGCGGGTAAAATCCGAATTCGCCAAGCGCAGCCTGGTGTGGAGCTTGCACCGCCCGCGCCTTGCGGCAGGCTTCGACCGGGTGTTGGTGATGGAGCAAGGGCGCCTCGTCGAGCAGGGCCCGTACACCGAGCTGGAAAAGCCGGGAAGCTCGCTGAGGCCGTTGATGGCCGTGGGGTGATCCGAGGGTTAACGCCTGATCCCCGGGTCGAGGGCGGGTTTGGTCTCGGACAGGAGCGCCCAGACAAACACGGCGGCGCCGATGCCGCCGGCAGCCAGGCTCAGGAAGGCGGCGGAGACGCCGAAACTATCGGCAACCAATCCGGCGACGGTCGTGCTCAGCGTCGCGCCGCCGCCAATTGCAAGTCCCACCACCCCCAGAGAGGTCGTATAGCGGCCGGAGGCGCGCGCGACATCAGCAACGATCAATGGCGACAAGACGCCAAGGATCCCCGCGCTCAGCCCGTCGAGCAGCTGGATCACGACGATCAGATACGGGTTGACGATGCCGGCGAACAATATCCCGCGGATCGGCAGTGCACAGAACCCGAGGAGCAGGATCGGCCGGCGACCCCATTCTTCCGCTGCTCGCCCGGCCCAGGGGGAAATCGCAGCCGTGATAATCTGCGGCGCTATAATGCACGCGGCAATCACCAGCTGGGCCTCGCCGCCGGCCCGCTTCGTCACCATTGCGGCGGCGATGGGCAACATCGCTGCATTACCGAACTGGAACAGGCCCACCGACGCCGAATAGACGAGAAGTCTGCGATCTTTGAGGACCCTCCACAACGAGCCGGCAGGTTCAGGCTTCGCGGTTGACGGCGTGGCGGCAAGAGCGGCGTGCACGAGATCCCGGTTGCGGACCATCCGGAGCGCGGCCAGTGCCGGCAGACCGAGCGCCGCGGTTAAGAGGAACACGGCGCGGTCGGAGATGTAATAGCCGAAGATGCCCATTAGCCCCGCCGCAAATGCGTTCCCCATCGCGAGGAAGCGGGCATTGCGGCCGAGTCTTTCGCCAAAAGCGCCGGGAGGGACGAGGGCGAGGCTCAATGCCGCAATCGCCGGACCGAGAACGGTGCTGGCAAACGCGTGCAGGATCTCGGCCAGCGTGATCGGCAACAGAGCGGGCCACAGCGCTATCAGGAGCGCGCTCGCCATGATCGCGATGATCGCGGCCGCCGTCGCTGCGCGCTTGCTCCGCGTGGCATCGACGAGTGCTCCACCGGGCACCTGACTTGCCATCGCCGCCGCCGTGCCGGCGCTCAGCGCGACACCGATCGCCCCCTGGGTCCAGCCGACCCCGGTCAAGTAGACCGAAATAAAAGGACCAAATCCGGTTTGAAAATTCGCGATGAAAAAGTTCAGCCAATCGAGACCGCGCAGACTGCGGGTCACGGGCTGCGCAGCCGCGTCTGCGATCTGATCCACCAAAGCGGCCGAGCGAGCTTTACGAACAGCGTCAACGAGCAGGTTCAGAAGTCGCCTCGGCCGGGGCCGGCGACTGAGGCTGCGAAACGACCGGGATTGGCTTGTCCGACTCGTTGTACGCCGGAGCCGCCTTTAACTGGTCACGACCGACATCCAGTGCGATTACGTTCTTTTTTTCACCGAGATCAAAATGCAGGACGCTCCAGGTAATCGCGATCTTGCGGGTTCCTACGCCAAGGAAGCCGCCGAAATCGATCACGGCAGCGCGCGGCTGCCCTTTGGCGTCGAACAGCACGTCGACGATGCGCCCCATATTCTCGCCTTTGGCGCTCAGGACGTCCTTTCCCAATATGCGGAAAAGGTGCTCTCTGGGGAAATAGTCGAGTGTGGCGCCGTTCAACTTTGCTGACGCGGACGGTTCTTCGGCGCGACCGGCGGAGGGCGACTGCGCCAGCGCCGCGCTCAACCCCAGAGCGGCCAAAATCAGCAGCCCGGCCCCGGCAGACCAGAGTCGCAGCCGCTCCAACCCAGGCCGACGGATGCGGAACATCGAGCCACCTCCTTCCTCGGGCGGCGCGGGAACGTGCGAGTGCGTCCTACGCTTCGCTGGCGATGAGACGCTGATAAATCCTAATATAGTCCTCCGCCATCCGCCGTGCAGTGAAACGCTGCTCGAAAACAGTGCGGACGAGTACCCGGTCTAGTTGATGCAGCCGCCCGGCCGCGCGCGCCGCCGCCGCCTCGTCATCTACGATAAAACCGGTAACGCCTTCGTCGACGACTTCGGGTACGGAGCCGTTGCGTAGCGCGATCACCGGCGTCCCGCAAGCCATTGCCTCGATCATTGCCAGCCCGAACGGCTCGCGCCACGCGATCGGGAACACCAGGCCGGCTGCATTGCCGAGGAATTCGGACTTCTGATGCTCGCCGATCTCGCCGACAAACTCGACATGCGACTGCGCGAGCAGCGGCTCGATCTCGGCCGCAAAATACTCTCGATCCACGCGGTCGATTTTGGCCGCGATCCTCAGCTTCATGCCCGCCTGGGCCGCGATACGGATTGCGCGATCCGGCGCCTTTTCCGGTGAAATTCTCCCAAGGAACGCGAGATATCCGCCCGTCCCCTCACCGCGCGAGAGCAGCTGCTCCGGCAAGCCGTGGTGGACGGTTGCGATGTAGCGCGCCTCGGGCAACGGCCCGCGCTGCGCGTTGGATATCGATACGACAGGCACATTGGGATACGCCTTGTAGACCAGCTTCAGCTCGGGTAGATCCAAGCGTCCATGCAGGGTAGCGAGGAACGGCACTCCGGCCCGCGACAATATCGGATAACCGAGATAGTCGCAGTGCAGGTGGATCACATCGAACTCGTGTGCCCTTTGCCCGACGATCTCGAGCATCGCCACCAGTGGGGCTATATGGTCGCGGACCGTCGGGTCCAGTCGTAGCGCTTGGGGATACGCGGCCTCGAGGCTCGCCGTCGTTATGCTGTCGCCACTGGCGAACAGGCTCACCTCGTGGCCCATGGCCACGAGCTCATCAGTCAGATAGGCGGCAATCCGTTCGGTGCCGCCGTACAGCTTGGGGGGAACCGCTTCCATCAGCGGTGCAACTTGAGCAATTCGCATTCTCGATCCATTGATCTGCCGTCTGTCACCGCGGCGGTGCAGGCATTTTTACAACGGGCGAACCAGAACCACATTTCCGGGTGCGACATTTCAGCGCCGGCTCAGCAGCGGCATAGGCGTTGCTGAAGGCGCGCAGCCTCGCGAGAGCCGGCGAGAAAGATCGTTTTGCCGATATAATTCGGCGCAACCTCGGCGGTTCAGGGAACCGGACCGCACGAATAGGAGAGATGGCCAGGGAATAGTTTGCCGGCGATTACCGTTGGGCCACGCGGTGGGCGAAATTCCCCCGGCGACCTCTTTGAGGATCGCAAAACCAACCATGGGTTCCGCGCTCGGGCGCCATGTGCGCAGACCGGAAGAAAGAGGAGACGCTGCCGAGGCGGAACTTGTTGTCGACGGTTGGGGACATCGCCTGATGATATTCTTGAGAGCAATACAATCGATGGCATCACGACGGAATAAGCCGAGCAACTTTTCGCGTGCCCCGTTGAGGCTGATTGAGTCGCCGTCCACCGCGAATTTCAGCGAAGGAGGCTCGCCCGGTGCTGCCGAATTCCCCCGGCGGCCGATGGCCTTCTTGTGGCATTACATCAGGCGGCGCCCGGTTCTGCACGTCGCCGCGCTCGCAGCGGTACTGGGGGCGGCTGCTTTCGCCTGTTTCTCACAATTCGGTCTGAAGCTGATTGTCGACGCGATGGCGGGGGGACCGCAGCATATCGCGCAGGTATGGTGGGCGCTCGCAATATTCGCGGGTCTATTGGCCGCTGAAAGCGCGCTGTGGCGCGTAGGTGCGCGGCTCGGCTATCGGGCTATGGTGGTCGACAAGGCGGAGGTCAAGCTCGATCTGTTCAACCACCTGAGCGGACATTGCACCCGGTATTTTTCGGACCGTCTGGGCGGCTCGCTCGCCAACCGCATTTCCGGAACCGGAGATGCGGTGCAGCAGGTATTTCAGATCGGTCTGTTCAATCTCGCCCCTGTCGTCGCGGATTTCTGCGCTGCTCTGGCAATGCTTGCTACGATCGGATGGCAAGTTGTCGTGGCTCTCGGTGCATTTGTCCTGCTGTCCGGCTTTGCCCTTGCAAGGGCCGGCCAGCGGGGCTCGTCGCGGCACCGCTTTCACGCCGATCGCGCCGCCGAGGTCGGCGGGGAATTGATGGATGTCCTCTCCAATATCTGGGTGGTCAGAGCGTTTTCGGCCCGGGCGCGCGAGCGCAGCCGGTTTGCGCGACTGTTGGACATCGAGAAGACCGCGCATCGCGACAGCCTGATGTATATCGAACGCATCCGGGTGATGCACGATCTTGGGCTTTGGCTGATGGCGGGCGGCATGCTGGCCTGGACGCTGTATCTGTGGAGCAAGGGACAGGTCAGCCCGGGTGACGTTATCCTCACCGTTTCGATCTCCTTCAGGATTCTGCACGGCTCGCGCGATTTCGCGTTTGCACTGGTCAACGCCACCCAATTCATTGCCCGCATTGCCGAATCCATCCAGGTGATCGGCGAGAACCACAGCGTCGTCGACAGGCCTGGCGCTGGGCAGCTGATCCGTCTGGGCGGGAGGGTCGAGTTCACGGATGTCGACTTTGCGTATCCCGGCGGGCGAGAGGTTTTCCAAGGTTTCAGCCTGAGCATCGAGCCAGGACAGCGCGTTGGTCTTGTCGGGCCATCGGGCGCGGGCAAGTCGACGCTGATCGGCTTGCTGCAGCGGCTGGCCGACATCGATGACGGGCGGATCCTGATCGACGATCAGGATATTCGGGGGATGACCCAGGACAGCCTGCGCGCCGCGATTGCTGTCGTACCGCAGGACATCTCGCTGTTCCACCGTTCGGTTTTGGAGAATATCCGGTATGCCAAGCCGGAGGCGACAAGGGAAGAGGTGCTCATGGCAGCGCTGGCAGCGCGGTGTGACGACTTTATCCGCGCGCTGCCGCAAGGGTACGATACGGTTGTCGGCGATCGCGGGCTAAAGCTCTCCGGCGGTCAGCGGCAACGGATCGGTATTGCCCGAGCGCTCTTGAAGGATGCGCCGATTGTCGTACTCGACGAGGCGACCTCTGCGCTCGATACCGCTTCGGAGGTCGAGATCCAGCGGGCGCTGGAGGTTTTGATGCGGGGCCGCACCGTGCTTGCGATTGCCCACCGGCTGTCGACGGTGAGCAAGTTCGACCGCGTCGTCGTGCTGGACGAAGGTCGGATCGTCGAAGACGGCTCTCCTGCGGAGTTGCGGCGTCGGCGAGGATTCTTCGATCGCATGTGTCAGCTGCAGGAGGGCAATGTCGTCCAGCTCGCGAGCTGAGCCCGCAACAAGAGAACCGCCCGTAACGATCCCGTTGCGGGCGGTTCTGCCTCAGGGCATGACGACGCAATCAGTCAGGCGTGCGCGCGATAATAAGTGTTGCGAAGCACGCGGCCGGGCAGCGCCCCCGTATGTTTGCCGTCGAACATCAACACCTCGCCGTTGACGACTGTTGCCATGATCCCGGCCGCGGGCTCCTTCATTCGCCAGCCACCGGCCGGAAAGTCGTGCACGACCGTTTCAGGGAGCGGTCGCACGGTGTCGGGATCAAAGATCACGATATCCGCCGCCATGCCCGGCCGTAGCAGGCCGCGGTCGAAGAGCCCGAGTGCCGAAGCCGAGTCGAAGGTCAATCGCCGCACCGCATGCTCGAGCGTCATGACCTGCTTCTCGCGCACCCATTCGCAGAGTAGGCGCGTGCTGTAGCCATAGCCACCATGGAACTGGACGTGGGCCCCGCCGTCCGACAGGCCGACGATCGCGTTCGGGTACGTCAGGATCCTGGCCATGGCTTCGTCGTCGACATTGTTTTCCGACTGCATCAGACCGGTTTCGA
>JAFMSA010000884.1 GCA_017353855.1 Alphaproteobacteria bacterium | reverse complement strand
TGCCGCCGGGCGGACCAGCCCCCGGAAGATCTTCGGAGACAGGATGGCGCCGGCCGACATCAGTCAGCTGCGGCTTGAATCCCTCTTCGAAAACGTTTCCGGTCGGCTCCGCCGGCAATATCGCCCCGAGCGGCGAGCGCGACATGCCGAGCGGCGTGCCAAAACTCGGGCCCGCCGCTTCGAGGAAAGCGCCCCCTCTTCGGACGTAACGCGCGACATTTTCGAGATAGGCCTGCGGAATCACGCCGCGCCGGCTGTAGCGGTCGAAAATGATCAGGTCGAACTGGTCGAGTTTGACGTCGAACAGCTCACGGATCGGAAAAGCGATCAGCGACAACTCGCGGATCGGCGTGCCGTCCTGCTTCTCCGGCGGCCGCAGGATTGTGAAATGGACGAGATCAACCGACGGGTCGGATTTTAGAATGTTGCGCCAGACGCGCTCTCCGGCATGCGGTTCGCCCGATACGAGCAGCACCCGCAAGCGGTCGCGCACTCCGTTCACGACGACAACCGAATGATTATTGTCGAGCGTCAGCTCGTGCGGCCCGGGATTAACCGAAAGTTCAAGGATGTTGGGTCCGCCATGATCAATCGGCAGTGTCACCGGGAAATCGCGGCCGACCGGCACAGCAATCTGCTGCGGTGCACCGCCGTCCTTGCGCAGCGTGACAGTCGCTTGCCCGGAGCTTCCGTCCTGCTGTCCGGCGGAGCTTTCCGGCAGATCCTCGACCCGAATCTTCAGTTGCGCCTCTTTGCCGACCAGCCCAAAGCTCGGCGCTTGCGTGACGACGAGCCGGCGGTCCGCCTCACCCGGGCGGCCCGAGAGAACCACATGAACAGGTGCGCCGAGCGCTGCGGCGGCGGCTTTCGGATCGCCGGCCGGGACGTCGTGCACCTGCCCGTCGGTTATCATGACGATGCCGGCGAGACGCTGGTGCGGGATATCCGACATCGCGCGGCTGAGCGCCGTAAACAGCCGGGTTCCATCGTCGCCGGCGCCGGTTTGCGGCTGTCCTGCGCGGACCACGCGCACATCGAGATCGCGTTGATGCGCCAGCCGATCCTTCAGCGTGGCCAGCGCCTGCTCCGTCACGCGCTGGCGGTCGCCAATGCGCTGGCTGGGTGAGTCGTCGACCACGATGATTGCGGTGTCGCGTTGCGGCGCGCGCTTCTCCTCGATAACCGATGGATTGACAAGCGCCGCCAGCAAGATGAGGGCGGCGAGCCCGCGCCAAACCAGCCCGCGCGCACCACGCAAGACGCCGAAACCGAGGCAGAGCGCGCATGCTCCGGTAAGCGCCGCAATCGCCCACCACGGCAACAGCGGCGCGGAAGCGAGCGTGAACGCGCTGCCCGTCATTGACCCAGGCGCTCCAGGATCGCCGGCACATGCACCTGGTCCGACTTGTAATTTCCAGTCAGCACATACATGACGAGGTTGATGCCGAACCGCATTGCCATCTCGCGTTGCGGCTCGCCGCCCGGGACTACGGGAAAGGCGGGGCGGCCCTGCCCGTCGATGGCCCAGGCGCCGGCCCAGTCGTTGGCTCCGACGATGACGCTGGACACCCCGTCATTCACGCGGTCCTCGGCCGGCTCGACCCACAACGTACCCGAGTTCCAGCGCCCCGGGAAATCGTGCAGTAGATAGAAGGACTTGGTCAGCACGTGATCGGGCGGGATCGGCACCAAGGGCGGTATTTTGATGCCGGCGGCCAGACGGCGCAGGCGCTGCGCCGAGGATGCCGCTCCGCCGGCCGGGCCCG
>JAFMSA010000883.1 GCA_017353855.1 Alphaproteobacteria bacterium | reverse complement strand
TCAGCGACGATTATCTCAAGATTTAGGTCGTCCTCGCGGATCCGATCTCCACAATCCCGGACGTATCAGGTCTCATCATCGAGCAGATGCTTCTTGAGCGTCCACGAGAACTCCGTACGCATCCGGTAAAGACCCCGGGTAATATGGATGTGCGCACGCGACCGGGGCGTCGTCGTGCGCACATTATGGTCAAGCCAGTGTTCGATCAGGCGGCGTCAGCGAGCCGAGGCGGAGGGCGCCAGTTCCGGGGCAAGAGATCGCTGAGGCGTTTAGCGGGATGATCGTGCACGCGCGCCAAGACGTCGGCGAGCCAGGTCTGCGGATCGATTTCGTTGAGTTTGCAAGTCTCGGTTAAGGTATAAATGGCGGCGGCGCGGCGCCCACCATCGTCTGAGCCAGCGAACGTCCAGTTGTGGCGCCCGACGGCGACGCAGCGCAATGTTCGCTCCGCAGCGTTGTTAGACATGCACAACCGGCCATCGTCGAGGTAGCGTGTGAGCGCCGTCCAGCGTTTAAGACTGTAATTGATGGCCTTGGCGGTCTCGCTCTTCGATGAGAGCTTTTGACGCTGCTCGCGCAGCCAAGCCTCAAGCTCGGCGATGAGCGGTCGGCTGCGCTCAGCCCTGATGTCGCGGCGCTGCTGCGGCAGCAGGCCGTTGATCTCGCGCTCGATTGCGAACAGACCATCGATGCGCTTGACCGCTTCAATGGCGATCGGCGCCTTCTGCAGCCGCACCAAATCGAAGTATTTACGTCGCGCGTGCGCCCAGCATGCACCCTCGACGATCGGCCCCGGCTTGCGCGTGGCCTCGTAGAGCTTGTTGAAGCCGGCATAGGCATCCGCCTGCATCAGGCCAACGTAATTTGCCAAATGTTGTTCGGGATGCTCGCTGCCGCGGCTGGGAGAATAGAACAGTGCCGCGGCGGGCGCCGCCGACCCGCCGAACGGCCGGTCGTCGCGCACATAGGTCCACAGCCGACCGGTGCGGCACTTGCCCTTGGCCTGCACTGGCACAGTGGTGTCGTCAGCATGGATACGCTCGGCCGCAAACACGTGGGCGCGAATCGCCTCGACCAGTGGCATCAGCGTTGCGGCACAGGCGCCGACCCAGTCGGCCAGCGTCGAGACATCAAGCTCAATGCCCTCCCAGGCATAAGCGGTGCTCTGCCGGTTGAGCGGCAGGTGCAAGCCGTACTTGGAGAACAGCACGTGCGCGAGCAGTCCAGGCCCCGCGCGCCCGCGCGCGATCGGATGCGAGGGCGCCGGCGGCTGCGTGATCGCTTCGCACGTGCGGCAGGAGAACTTCTCGCGCACGTGCTGGATCACTTTCCACTGGCGTGGGACGAGCTCGAGCATCTCGGTCACATCCTCGCCGATCTTGTGCAGAACGCCGCCGCAGCAAGGGCAGGCTTCCGGGACCGGGTAGATGACGCGCTCGCGCGGCAGGTGCTCGGGCAGCGGCCGGCGCGCGGGCTTATGGCGCTGGAAGCTGCGCACCGCAATCTTCGCTTCCGCCGCCGCGATCTGCGCCGTCGCCTCGGCCTGCGCGGCATCTGCTTCCAGATCGGCGAGCCTGAGTTCGAGCTGCTCGAGGACCGCGCCACGCTCCGAGGACTGCCCGAACCTGTCGTGCCGTAGCTTCGCGATCAGGTACTTCAGCTTCTCGATCAGCAGCGCCCGGAACTTGGCCTCGCTCTCCGCCGCGCTGGCGCGAGCCTCGGCTGCCAGCAATGCCTCATGTTGCGCCATGATCATCGCATGCGCAG
>JAFMSA010000323.1:2000-5611 GCA_017353855.1 Alphaproteobacteria bacterium | reverse complement strand
GGTTGCGCCTGATTCTACAGCGTCGGACTGTCGGGAAAAGTCGGCCGGCGCCAACAATGCGGCGAACGGGATGGCGACATGGCGCCCGTCCGATACTGATCGTGAGTGGTCCTGCCGTCGCTGCGCATCACTGGGCAAACCCGCTGGGTCGTCGCGCCTTGTGAACTCAGGTGGCTCGATCCGTGAGACGTTGAACCAGACCCTGGTTGCACGCGCCCACCTGCGTGAGGGTGGAGTATGTGCGGGGACTTCTCGCCGAAATTGCATGGCAGCGCGGGTATGCCGGCCAAAACCGGTTCGAATGTATCCTTGCTTAGTCTCCAGCCCGAGCCTTCAGCGCTGCACTGTGGCCCAAGCCGGAGGTTTCAAATGTCAGGCTAACCACGCCAAGGGGGCGTTGGTCCGGTGAGCGCTCGGGCAGACCGTTGGCCAAAGGTCCTTCGTTCTCATTTGGCTTCCGAGCTGCGGTGGCTGAGCGGACGAAGTCGGATGACGTTCAGGATCGCGATCACCAGCGCCGTGATGGCCATCATCACGGCTCTCATGGCATGTCTGATCCTCATCCAGATTGCCACCTTTCATGCGGCAGCACGAGCGGCGGCGTCCGCCGCCATGGACACTGCCAGCGCGAACACGCTGAGTCGCCTTGCGACACAGGTGTCGGAGCTGAGCTCGGTGGTTCGCATGCTGTCATCAAATGCTTCTCTCGCCAACTCGGATGACAGGAGTGAGGTCGATAGCGCGGTCGATCTGTTCAAAGCCGCGCTGCAGGAACTGCCGCAAGCGGATAGCCTCTACGTCGGCTACGACAATGGCTGCTGGCTGCAAGTCCGGCGCCTCGATATCGTCGGCCCGAGCGAGCGCCAGAGGCTGGGCGCGCCTCCCGGAGCCGTCTACAATATCAATTTAGTCCGCCCGACCGCTGACGGTTCTCTGCCGATGCGGCAAGTCTTCGAGGACGAGCAGGGCAACAAGATCGAGCAGCACGACCTGTGGGGCTACGGCTATGACGCGCGACAACGAGCCTGGTATCGCGACACGAAGCAGGCGGGGCGGGCTGTCGTGTCGTCGCCATATATCTCGTTCAGTATAGGCCGGCCGATGATCACTCTGAGCGCGCCGCTGCACGGGCATGTGGATGGTGTCGTCGGCGCCGATCTCGACCTCGATACGTTCAGCGATCTGGTTCACGCACGGCGACCCGGGGAGCATGGAACAGCGATAATCTTCGACTCATTCGGTGTGCTCCTGGCGCATCCCGACTTCGCGCGCCTTGTCGACTACGCACTGAGGCATCCCTCGCACCCACAACTCCCCGAGATCGGGGAAATCCACAGCGGGCTGGTCGGCGCAGTGATGCGGAGATGGGACGGCAGTCCTCGCTACGAAGGCAGCTTTCGCAGCGCAGACGGCCACGATTACTTGTTTCGGGTACGCAAGTTTTCGCTTACCGACAACTATAAAGGCTACTCTCTGTTGCTGGCTGCCGAAGACGACTTCGCGCCGAAAGTGCGGAAATTACAGATCAGAGGACTCATCATTGCATTGATCGCCGGCGGCTGCTTCATACCGGCAGTGTGGATCTTCGGCAGCCGGATGTCGACTTCGCTGCAACGAATAACTGCGCAGGCGGGCAAGGTCCGGACGCTAGCGCCGCCCGACGATGCGCCGGTCACTTCCCATATCGTCGAGATTCACGAACTCGGCACGACGATGGGGGTCGCTCAGCGCACCATCTCGTCGTTCGCTCGCTTCGTCCCGAAGGATATCGTCAAAGGGATCATCGACAGCTCCATTTCCACCGAGCTTGGCGGCGTGAGGCAGGAGGTCACGATCCTGTTTACCGACGTCGCGAATTTCACCGGCATTGCCGAAGCGGCCGACCCCGATCGCTTGATGCGCCAGACCTCGCGCCATTTCGCTGCGTTAACGGAAACCTTTCTCGCGGAAGGCGGGACCGTGGACAAGTTCATCGGAGACTCGGTGATGGTGTTCTGGAACGCTCCCCAGTTGCAGCCCGACCATGTCGAGCGGGCCTGTCGGGCCGCGCTCTCGGCGAAAGCCGCGAGCGACGCGCTCAACACGCAGTTCGAAGCCGAGGGACTGCCGCGCTTCCCCATTCGGCTCGGCATTCATTGCGGGGACGCCGTGGTGGGCAATCTGGGATCGGCGGAGCGAATGAATTACACGGTACTGGGCAACAGCGTCAATCTGGCAGCTCGCCTCGAAGGGCTCAATAAGGAGTATGGAACCACGATCCTTGTCAGCGAGGCTGTCCGCAAAAGGGCCGAGCATTGCTTTCGCTTCAACGCCATTGCCTCGGTAATCGCCAAAGGGATGACAACCGAGACGCGCGTCCATGAGCTGGTCGGCGTTGCCTGAGTACCCGTTGGCAGCAGGTACATGACGACGATTTAAGGTTCGCCTTGCAGCGATCCGGCACAAAGTGAAACGAGAACCTCAGCGAACGCCGCCGTTAGGGTTTCTTATCTGTCGGATTTGGATAACTCCGCGCAGGATCGGCGGATGCCCCTGGCAGGCGCAGGCGCCTACTTCCCGTTTCAGAGGTGATTTCCGAGAGCTTCGGTGCTGGATCAGTTGTTCACAAGGCCCATTCAGGCTTCCGATTGGCGGCTGTAGCAAGCTCTCGACGCAGGGAGACTGGCCATGAGCGAATTCACCGATCAGCAGATGACGCGGCGGCAACGACGCGCCGTTCGCGGCGAATGCCCGTCATCTGAACCGCGCCGCTGGCCTCGATCGCCCCGATCAGAAAGGGCAGGGGATATGCGAACGGAGTTCCGTTTTCGGCACTGCGCTTCCAATGGTCACAAGCATCGGTCAGGGCTCCGGGTCAAGCGAACCACTTGACGAGACCACACTCAATAAGAATAAGCCCAGTCTACGACCTGAGCCGGTTGAATGTGCCAATCAGCCGGCTTGCTCTCTGGCTTCTCAAACCGCACCGAGCGCTGCGGCGCCGTAAGCGCCACCTCATCGAGCGGCAGGCCGGGCAGGTGCGATCGGCCGCATTCGGGACGACACTCGCCCATTTGAGAACTGTCGGGAAGCAATCGACCAGCGAGATCGGCTCGCGGCAGATCTGGCCTTGCCAGGGTCCCGGTCCCAGCAGGAAGACGATCAGGAAATATGCCGCACCCGCCTTCGGCCTTGGGACGGTCCGCGTCCTCCTCCTGGTGCCCCGAAACCGTCATCGACATCGCCGCCGCCAATTACCCGGCGCCCGGGTCCTGCGGTGTTGTTTCGTGCCACACAGGGGGTCGTTGGCGTTGCCATGATCGGGGAGGAGGTAACCGGTTTCGGCGAGCAGCGGTCGAGGGCAAGGGCGATCCCCGGCACGTAGGGGAAAATCGAGGAGACTGTGTGCGCGACGCCGTCCGGGCAACGCGCCAGACTGACAAATGTAAGAGAGCGCGTCTTTGAGGCGCTAAGCCGATACCTGGCCGGCCGATGGAAACTGGATCTGCCGAGCCCGTGGCAAAGAACATCACCTGGCGCTGCAGTATATCTGCCGCTGGCAGAGAAGGGGAGCGACGCAGCGCCAAAACGGTGGAGTTCAGAGAGCGCTTGTTCCGAATACGCATCTCACT
>JAFMSA010000323.1:0-1990 GCA_017353855.1 Alphaproteobacteria bacterium | reverse complement strand
ATGTAAGAGAGCGCGTCTTTGAGGCGCTAAGCCGATACCTGGCCGGCCGATGGAAACTGGATCTGCCGAGCCCGTGGCAAAGAACATCACGTAGCAATGCCGCGACGCGATGACCGTCTTCCAATTCACCGAACCGGGTCAACGGGTCGCCCAATGGATGTCGGCTTTGCGGCCCGTCTTGATCGAATACTTCGGGCAAGCTGGCGCTGCAGTATATCTGCCGCTGGCAGAGAAGGGGAGCGACGCAGCGCCAAAACGGTGGAGTTCAGAGAGCGCTTGTTCCGAATACGCATCTCACTCAAGGGACTGCGCTCGGCTTTGGAGATCGTCGGCGGGCTGGCGCTGTTGGTGGTCAACCGGCTTTATCACCCGCGCTGCCGCACTATTTCCGAGGGCCGGTCGCCGCCCTTGGTCCGCGGGCATACCCTAGTCGATGACGGACCGGCTCGTCTGGAGATCGCAGATTTGGCCCATTCTCACGGCGCTTGTCCTGAGACAATCTCGCCCCGAACATCGTCCAGACGGCTGCCGCTCGCTCGAATTCCGCGACGGGGACCGTGAGGACGTCACGGTCGATCAATATCAGGTCAGCGCGCTTACCGGGCGTGAGTGAGCCGATCTCATCGAGTTCATTAGTACGCGAGCAGCATTGCGCGTGTACGCGTAGAGCATTGCTCACGTGGTACGCGCTGTGTTGCGTCGAGCATGCCGTCCTGCCACCCCGGATCGCGTCTCCGCGACACCGATCGCGAGAAACGGGTTGGGTGAGCTCACAGGCCAATCGCTCGCGCCTGCGATGTTGCCGCCCGCGTCGAGTATCGATCGCGCCGGGTACTTTTCCGGGTCAATATAGGGCTTGGCCTCTTCGTCGGAGTCCGGTGTCGCCCACAAAAGTTGCAGCACGGCGATCACGTGCAGCTCTGCGAATCGAGGAATGTCCTGTGGGTCTACGAACCGCGCGTGAGTGAGCGAGAAGGGAGGGGTGCTTTGGGGCACGGCCCTGCGGGCCGCCTCGAAGGCATCGAGTGACGCCTTGACCCCTATCGCCCACCGCATGGAAATGTACGTTGAGCCCGCGCCGGGCCGCTTCAGTCACAAGCGCATTCACCTTGGCCGGTGTGAACAGGAGTGGTCGGGTCACAGGGAGCGACACGGTCTTCCGG
Source organism: Alphaproteobacteria bacterium (assembly GCA_017353855.1). Lineage (GTDB taxonomy): Bacteria > Pseudomonadota > Alphaproteobacteria > ATCC43930 > CGMCC-115725 > AP-15. Next base: position 827 of record JAFMSA010000323.1, on the reverse strand, counting down.
GAGAGTGGCGTGCTCGCGCATTTGCCGAGCGAAGCTTGGTCTTTCGGCCTGCTGATGGGGGAGCCGCAGTCATTACCCCGCTCATGTTCGGGCGCCGGGCTTTCTTTTGCCGGATTCGCCCTCACCGCGCCGACAAAATGTCAAAACAGCAATATATTGCGGTATCTTACAACACAATAACCGCAACGTTCGTGCCCTGTGTCAAAAATCGGTCGGGATCTGTGAAAGGGGAGTCCGGCCGGGTCACGACGTAAGGCGCGGTATGCGGATGAGGGAAAGGCCGGCGGAAACTATCCGGTGTTGCGGCCGCGATTTCTCCGGAGCAACCCGACGACCTCCCGGCGGACCACCTTCGCGAGGTTGGCCATCGTGGCGAGCGTGAGGTTCGCGTGGCCCGCTTCGACCCAGGACACATATTGCTGCGTCAGGCCGGTTCGCTCCGCTACCTGAGCTTGCGTCAAATGCGCCTTGTGCCGGGCCGCACGAAGGTTCTGGCCAAAGACCGACTGCAAATCGTCGGGAAGGACCTCCTCGCTCTTCGGCGGTTCCCGCCGCGGCCGCGCTGCCATCCTGCCGTGCCTGAGGGTTAATAATTTATGGTTTTACTTCGCCGATTCCCGGCCTGTTTCGCAGCGATGATTGCTTGCAAAGCAGTAGTGCTGCCCACTATTCCGCTGCCGCTGTGGAACCGGGAAGGGTGGCTGGCCTCGCAGAAACACATACCTACGTTACTCAGGTGGTAATCGCTGATATTAGGTTTTTCGGATCCTCATGGTGCATGTTTTCCCATATGAAATCCGAGATCAATATATCTGAGATCAGTATCT
>JAFMSA010000882.1 GCA_017353855.1 Alphaproteobacteria bacterium | reverse complement strand
CGCGGCCGCGACGTCAATGTCTCCGACGACGACCTCAACGCCTTTCAGGCCCTCCACGCCGCCGTCCAGGCGGCCTGGAGCAACGGCGATCTGGGGCGGCTGCGCCGCCTGATGACGCCTGAAATGTTGGGCTACTTTTCCGAAGAGCTGACCCGCAACGCCAGTCGGGGCGTGCGCAACGTGGTCTCCAACATCCAGCTGCTCAAGGGCGACGTGAGCGAAGCCTGGGAGGAAGGCGACCTGCAGTTTGCCTCGGCGTATCTGATGTGGCGTGCGGTGGATTGCGTGGTCCGCACCGGACGGTCGCCGGCAGACCCCGATTATCTCGTCAGCGGCGATCCGCGCGCTGCGGTCGAGGCCGAAGAGCTGTGGACGTTCGTGCGCCGCCGCGGCGGCGACTGGCTGCTCTCGGCGATCCAGCAGGTCTGAGGCCGGCGCCCCGGGCTAGGGCCACGCGGCCAGCGGCGGCAACGACATCAATATCGCCTCGGGATTGCCGCCCGTCTTCAGGCCAAACACGGTCCCCCGGTCGTAGAGAAGATTGAACTCGACGTACCGGCCGCGCCGAACCAGCTGATGCCGGCGCTGCTCGGCCGTCCAGGGACGCCGCATGCGCGGGCGCACGATAGCAGGGAACACCGAGAGGAACGCCTCGCCGAGCGAGCGAAGAAAGGCGAAGTCGCGTTCCCAATCGCCACTGTCGAGGTAATCGAAAAAGATCCCGCCCACTCCACGCGGCTCGTCCCGGTGCTTGAGAAAGAAATAGTCATCGCACCAGGCTTTGAAGCGGCCATAGCATTCAGCATCGTAGGCCGCGCAGGCAGCGGCCAGCCCGGTATGAAATCGCTCGGCAGCTGCGGCATCGGGATAGATCGGCGTCAGATCGGCGCCGCCGCCCATCCACGCCTTGCGTGTGATGATGTAACGAGTGTTCATATGCGCCGCCGGGACATGCGGCGAGCACATGTGCGCCACCAAGGAGATGCCGCTCGCCCAGAACCGCGGATCTTCCGAAGCTCCGGGAATATCCTTGCGGAACTCGGGAGAAAATTCGCCCCAGACGGTCGAGACATTGACCCCGACTTTTTCAAAAACACGCCCCCGCATCACCGAGATGGTCCCGCCGCCGCCGCCCGAACGCTGCCACTCGTTGCGTTCGAAGCGGCCGGGGGGGCCCGCTTCGGGGCGCTCACCGGCAAACTCGTCCTCGATCGCCTCGAATGCCGCGCACAAGCGCTCGCGCAGTTCGACAAACCAGGCTTGCGCGCCGGCGCACCGGTCGGGGTTCGGCGGGAAGGCGGAGGAAAGCCCGCTCATTGAGGTTTCCGCGCGCGGACCCCTGTCTTCGGGCATCGGGAGGAAGTCCGCCGCAAGGACTTAAGTGTCTGAATGATAGTCGGTATCCTTACTATAGGTCGCGGATCGCGCAACAAGGTACGGGCTTTGGCAGGTAACGGTTTCTCAGTCCCGGCTGGTGCGCTTCCGGGGCCCCGGCAGGCCATCGCGGACAGGTGCCGGCGCGGGCCCCCGGGCGATCTGCGCCCCTGCGATGATGGGCCGCCGCGACTTCTCTCGCAAGGCCTCGCGCAGCCAGCCAGTCTGAAGCGCGGAAAATCAGGATCCTCCTCTGCGTCGCAGCGAACCGGCGCCGCGTGATCGGCTCGCTCGCGCAACCGGCGAGGCGCCATTCCGGATCTCTGCGCAGATCGGTAAGGCCGGCACACTGGGCTTAGTAGGAAACCGGAACGTGCGCCACCCGCCAGGCGCCGATGGG
>JAFMSA010000322.1 GCA_017353855.1 Alphaproteobacteria bacterium | reverse complement strand
GAGAAAGAAAAATCAACCTCCTGCTAGCCGGTTCCCGCAGCCGCCGGGATCGGGAATTGTGCCCCCGCAATCGCCACTCTTGCCCCCGCAGACGGTGAGCCCCTTCGTTCGCCGGCACAGGCTTCGCGCAAACGTGGTCTTTTTTGCGGCGCGGGCCGACCAACATCTGTCGGGGATTTCGGAGAATTCGATATGCGTTCATTGCAGCCGGTGCGCGGCACGCAAGACCTGCTTCCGGAGACAGCGCGGCGCCACCGGCAGATCGTCGAGACGGCGCGCGAGATCGCCGGGCTCTACGGCTTCAGCGAGATCGCGACGCCGATTTTCGAGTTCACCGAGGTCTTCGCGCGGCCGATCGGAGAGACCTCCGATATCGTCGCGAAGGAGATGTACAGCTTCACCGACCGCGGCGGCGAGGAGATCACATTGCGGCCCGAGGCCACCGCCGGGATTGTGCGCGCGGTGCTCTCGGACGGTCTCGTGCAGAATGCGCCGCTCAAATTTTTCTGCAGCGGGCCGATGTTCCGCTACGAGCGGCCGCAGAAGGGGCGGTTCCGGCAATTCCACCAGATCGATGTCGAATTGATCGGCGTCGCGCAGCCGCAGGCCGACATCGAAGTCATTGCGTTGGGCCACCGCACTCTGGAAGCACTCGGCATCGGTGCCGACACGCAGCTCGAGCTCAACACGCTGGGCGATCCGGAAAGCCGCGCGGCTTATCGCGAAGCGCTTGTGACGTATTTTTCACGGCGCCGCTCCGAGCTCTCGGAGGACAGCCGCCGGCGCCTCGAGCGCAACCCGCTGCGGATCCTCGACTCCAAGGAAGAGTCGGACAAACGCGTGAGTCTCGAGGCGCCGGTATTCGATGATTACTTGAACGCGCGGTCGCAGGAGTTCTTTTCGCGCGTGTGCGACGGGCTCGCAGAGCTCGGGATCGGCTACCGGCTGAACCCCCGCCTCGTGCGCGGGCTGGATTATTACACGCACACGGCGTTCGAGTTCGTCACGACGCAGCTCGGTTCGCAGGGCACGGTGATCGGCGGCGGGCGCTATGACGGACTCGCCGAGATGATGGGCGGCCCGCAGATACCGGCCGTCGGCTGGGCCGCCGGGATCGAACGCCTCGCGATGCTGATTGCCGAGCCGCCTGCCGCGAAGCGGCCGATAGCACTGGTGCCGGTCGGCGAGGCCGGGGAGGGGCCGGCGCTCAAGCTGTCGGAGGAGCTGCGTGGCGCGGGCCTGCCGATCGATCTCGGCTATTCGGGCAATCTCGGCAGGCGGCTCAGGCGCGCCAACAAGATCGGCGCGCGCGCTGCCGTTCTGATCGGCGAGGACGAGCTCGCCCGCGGCATCGTCGCATTGCGCGATCTCGACAGCGGCGAGCAGTCGGAGGTGCCGGTCGAGGAGCTGCGCACGCGCCTTGCGGCGCTCAACGGCTAAGCAGGCAGGCGATGGAAGCCTCACTGGAAGCCCGTCTGGAACAGCTGGTGCGCCGCCATGCCGAGCTCGGCGAGACGCTCGCCGGCAGCGGTCTTAGCGGCACCGAATTGGGGAAACTGTCGAAGGAATACAGCGAGCTCGCCCCCGTTGTCGAAGGCATCGACGATCTGCGGCGCGCGCGGGAGGAGGCCTCATCGGTCTCCGACATTGCTGCGACGGCCGAGGATCCGGAATTACGGCAATTGGCCGAAGAGGAACTGCGCAGCTTGCGCGAGCGGCTGCCCTTGCTTGAAGCGCGTGTGAAGCTGGCACTGTTGCCGCGTGATCGGGACGACCAGCGCAATGCGATCCTCGAATTGCGCGCGGGCACCGGCGGCGAGGAGGCGGCACTCTTTGCCGCCGATCTCTTTCGCATGTATCAGCGCTATGCCGCCTCACGCGGGTGGCGGTTCGAGATCCTGGATCTGTCCGAGACCGGGCTCGGGGGCTTGAAGGAGGGGAGTGCGGAGATCAGCGGCGGCGACGTGTTCGCCCGACTGAAATTCGAATCCGGCGTGCATCGGGTGCAGCGGGTGCCCGAAACCGAGGCGCAGGGGCGCATCCACACCTCGGCCGCGACCGTTGCGGTATTGCCCGAGGCGGAGGAGGTCGACCTCAAGATCGACGAGAAGGATCTGCGCATTGACGTGTTCCGCGCCAGCGGGCCGGGCGGCCAGTCGGTTAACACGACGGACAGCGCGGTCAGGATCACGCACCTGCCGAGCGGGCTCGTCGTGATCCAGCAGGACGAGAAATCGCAGCACAAGAACAAGGCGAAGGCGCTCAAGGTCTTGCGCTCACGCCTCTACGACATGGAGCGGCGGGCGCGTGAGGCTGTCCGCGCCGCCGAACGCAGGAGCCAGGTCGGCAGCGGCGACCGCTCAGAGCGCATCCGCACCTACAATTTTCCGCAGGGCCGCGTCACCGACCACCGCATCGGCCTGACGCTTTACAAGATTGAAAAAGTAATGAGCGGCGAAGCGCTCGACGACATCATCGACGCGCTTCTCGCCGAGGATCAGGCGGCGCGCTTGGCGGCGGTAGAGGGGGCCGACAAATGACAAGCGATCCGCCCGGGCAGGAAAAACAAAACGAACACGGCAAACCGGGCTTTTGCGCTCACGCTGAGACCCGGAGCCACGGATAGAAGATGTGTTCCGTAGATGAGGTCGCCGACGACGGCATCCGAGTTATGTGTTGGAGGGCCGCCGTCGGGCCGGCGCTGTGTCATTCGGTTCGGGGCAGTGGCTTCATTTCGGCACCTTACGCTCCTGACGGGTGGCGCGGGCCGGTGGGTTTAAAGATTTTTGGCGGGGGCGCCGGCGGCGGACCCGCAGCTCTCGCGGGAAGCCGGCGGTTGCCGTGGTTCGCGCGCGCGGCGTCGCGACGAAAACAAACGGGCGGCGGGCCGACGGATGAGGCGGAATGGACGGGAAATGGCCACTGAGACGCTCGGCCGGCTAATCGCGACGGCGGCTGACGAGCTGTCGGCGTCCGGGCTCGCGGATCCCCGCCGCCAAGCCCGACGGATGGTCGCTGCCGCGCTTGAGCTTTCACAGGCCGACCTCTTTGGCCATCCGGATCGGGTTGTCGACAACGATCAGGTTGGTCGCGTGCAGAGGATGCTCCGCCGCATCCTCTGCAATGAGCCGCTGAGCCGCATTCTCCAGCAACGGGAGTTCTGGGGGCTGTTGTTTCATCTCTCGGCCGAGACGCTCGACCCTCGCCCGGAGACGGAAACGGTCGTCGAGGCGGTGCTCGCGCGGGTCTGCGATCGGAGCAGATCCTGGCGGATACTCGACCTCGGCACGGGTACGGGTTGTATTCTGCTGGCGCTTCTCAGCGAGTTGCCGGCGGCACGCGGGATCGGTGTCGATATTGCCGCGGGTGCCGTGAGGACCGCCGCGCATAATGCGGCGAGGCTGGGCTTCGCCGATCGCGCGCTGTTCTTGGTCGGCGATTGGGGGTCGGCGGTGGCGGGCCGTTTCGACGTAATCGTCGCGAACCCGCCCTATATTGCGCGGGCGGATTTCGCGTCGTTGCCGCGCGAAGTTGCCCGCCACGATCCCCGGCGAGCCCTGGACGGCGGCGAGGACGGGCTTGACGGGTATCGCGCGATCATTGCCGCCCTGCCGAGGCTGTTGACCTCCGACGGGATCTTTGCCGCCGAGCTCGGGTTCGGCCAGGCGGCCACGGTCGCCGGCATGCTCGAGGCGAACGGACTGAAACTGGTTGAGATCGCAGCAGATCTGGCGGGCCACGCCCGTTGCGTGCTGGCCAGCCGCGGCGGCTGACGAATGGCGGAGAGCAAAAAAAAGATGGTATACAAAAATGGTTGGAATATGCCGCCGTCCCGTCTAGGCTGACGGCGTACGGGGGCACGATGCCGCGAGTAGAGAAGCGGCTATTTCCGCCTGAAACCGCCAGCCCGGACCAGGGGAGCGCTCCCGCCGGACACGGTCCGACAAATGTCCACGGCGATTAGACAGGTGTCATGAGACCAGGACCAAACAAACGCTCGCGCGGCCGCAACAACGGGAACAACCCGCACCATAACCGCCCGCGGATGCCCCACCGCATCCAGACTTTCGACAGCAACGGTCCGAACGTAAAAATCCGCGGCAATGCGTACCAGGTATTTGAACGCTATGTCGCGCTCGCCCGCGAAGCAGCGGCCAGCGGCGACCGCATCGCGGCGGAAAATCTGTATCAGCACGCGGAGCACTATTTCCGCGTCATGAACGCAAATGGTGAGGCGAGCGCCCACGGGGCCCCGCGCCCAACGACGCCGGCCGATCTGGAAATGGGCGGCGGCATCGATGGGGAACGCCGCGAAACGGCAGACGAAACGGCGGCGCCTCCACCGGTTCCGGCGCCGCCGGCGCCATCGCCGCCGCCGCCGACGGATGAGCAGCCACCCGGCTTCTGAACGGGTCGTTTCGAAAACTCTCCCCGGCTCGCTGACTGCCGGTTTCGCACGGCGGCTTCGCGGGGCCTGTTATCATGGCCGCTCCCTCCATGGGTCGCTTCCGGCGCTGGTCGCCTATGCATTTTTCGCGCCGATACAATTCCCTCTCCGTGGTTGACACTGCCCGAATCACGCATGACGATCGCTCATAGCGTGACAAAAGTGGTATCGACGAAACAACAAGACCGCATCTACGGAGAGCCCACACTATGCCCATGCCGCAACGCGTCCGATTTTCCGACGCCATCGAGCCGCTGGTTCAGTTTATCGAAGACACGCCTCCGGGTGAGATTGTCGATCGCGCGCTAGACAAGCTGCGTGCCGGCGTACCGACGCAGACGATGCTGACCGCCTCTGCGCTTGCGGTGGCACGCTCGAGCGAGATGCCGCCCGGTCACCACGGCGGCCCGCTGCACCCGTTGGCTGGCCTCTATGCGGTCTCGAAGACTGTGGGGCGGCTGGCAGGCGAGGAGCGATTCCTGCCGGTGCTGCAGCATGTCGCGCTGACGAACAAACACATCCACCATCCGGCGATGGGACCCTACTCGCTACTCGAATTTGAGCCGGAGGACGCCGGCGGGATCGAAGCAACGAAAGCGGCGTTTCTTGCCGCCGTCGCGCGCGGCGAGTGGAACAAGGCGGATCACCTTTACCTGTGGCTGTGGGAGCACGCGCCGCGGATCGAGGCCTTCGATCTATTGCTGAGTGTCGCGATCCCTAAGAATTTCCACGACGACCATTATTTCATGTTTCCCGGCACGGTGTGGCGCGCGTTCGAGACCGGGGTTCTCGACAAGGCGTACTTCGCGGCGTTGATGCGGCCGGTGGTGCGTTTTGTGACCCGTTCGCCGGTCGCGCCGAATAATCCGATGCCGTCGCCGTTGCCGCAGATCGAGGCGCTGATCGAGGAGCATCAGCTGCTGAAGCGCATCTATCGTCAGCGCAGCGGCGAAGAAGAAACGGCGGCGGTCGGGGAACTCGGAGAGGCAATCGCGGCCGTCGGCGCCTTTGCCGATATTCCGGTGTTGATGGCGAAGGCTCTGGCCGGAGGGCTGTCCCTGGAGGGTGCCGGCGAGGCGCTCTCGATTGGGGCGGCGGGCCTGTTCTTGCGCTCGCTCGGCGGCAACCCGATGGATGTTCACCTGCATACGAGCATCAATCTGCGGCGCTATCTG
>JAFMSA010000321.1 GCA_017353855.1 Alphaproteobacteria bacterium | reverse complement strand
TCATGCTGATGTTCGATGGCGAGGACAAGGTGATCGGCGTCGAGATCACCTCGGCGAGCAAGCTGTTGGCGCCAGCCGCACTCGCGGGGTTGCCACTTCCTGTTGCGGCGGAATGAGCGTCCTGTGCGCGCTCGAATGACCGGGCATCGTGATGTACCTTTGGACGCCTCCTGTCGGGCTCGGCTGCGCTTTCCTGCGCAGTTTCCGCTGACGCGGCGTTTCCACGGGTTCCTACCGCTAAAGCGCCAGATTTGGCATCGGCAGCTACGCCAATATCGCCGGATACCGAAGGCGATCCTCGACGAACTCCGGGGTCGCGACGAATGAATATCTGGCGCGGCTCTGTCGCCGCGCAATGCGGGCGTGTCCCTGACACGATCGACGTGGCCTGGGGCACAGCCGCCGCTGCAGGCCTTGATCAACTCGTTGGTGCTGCCGACTTCGCTGAAAAAGTCCGCCATGGCGGACTTTCCATACTGCCCGAGAGCGGCACATTCGACCGTTATTGCGTTTTGAGAATGATGCCGATCGCCTCGCTCTCTGGCGCGAGGTACTAACCGCCAAGCAACCGCGCGACATCAAAGGCGCCGACGTTGAGTCGGCGCTAGCCGTCGGTTGCAAGCTTGCGCCACGCGTCGCGGGTCGTGCGGGTGATCCCGGCGGAGGCCACGGTTGTCGCCTCGCTTCGCCAGGCGGGATCGCCGGCGATGTCCTCGGTGCGCAGGATCGTGAAGCGCCACCGTCCGCCAGGCGCCGGCTGCTTCAGCATTTTGCCGTTGTGGCAGAGCGCGAACCGGGAGCGGTTACCGGAAGGCGTTTTGCCGGGTCGACGCCGACGGCTTGCGGCATAGTAACTCCCTCCAAAGACCGCTCGGGCGTCATCAGGTATTTAGCGTTGGCGCATCGCTCTCTTGTCTTTGCCGGACGCGGCGATGTAATGAGCGAGGGGCCGTAAGTGAGCCTCTGCGGCAGACCCCACCACAATTCCGAAGTAAATCCGGAGCCAATTCAACCAACTCACCCCATGGCAGTACATGCTGTTGGCGGGCGTCGCGGAGCGGAGCATCCCGAGATTCCTAAAGCACTCGCATGGTCCACCGAGTAGCGAGTAGGGCACACCATTAAAGGCGTTGAACTGATGTCGCCACCATCGACCGAAGAGCGCCTAGTCGGAACCTTTTTCTAAAGCAACCCGTTGTGCTCCCGTCTCAACAACTACGATGGAACGAAATGGCGCGTGTTTGCAAGATACTGATAGTGGAAACTGATGATAGCGTTCGCGCTTTGCTCGCCGACGCGATCGAGTATCAGGGTTACGATTTTGAGATGGTCGGGACCGGTCGTGAGATGCGCGACACGCTCGACGAAGACGATTACGACATAGTGATTATAGACGTGACGCAGTCCGGACCCGAAGATGGTTTTGCGCTCGCTCGGGTCGCCCGTGAGCAAGGATGCGGGGTGATTCTGGCGACGGGAGATCACAGTTTCACGGAACGTCTCCGAGGCAGCGGAGAGTACTATCTCCTGAAGCCTTTTAGGCTGCAACAGCTTACGGAGCTCGTCGATAAGATCCTGGCGGAAATCGCGGCGCAGTGTGTGCGCCGCAAGCGCAGTGATGGATCAGTGTTTGCGCCCCGAACTTAGCGAGCATGCGCGTGCACCATCCTCATGAGATTACGCCGCGCCGATACCTTCCTTGAACGAGGCCGAGCACGTTAGGGACTATCGGGGATCACTTGGGATGTTCCACCAATTGGACGTGACGCGCCGCTCTGAGAGGCGCAGGCGTGGGCTTCCCGCTAGGGCTAGGCTTCCCGGGGTCGCGATCCGATTGCTCTGATAGGCGGGTTTTTTGCACTGGCGGGCGCGGAGCCCTCATCTGCCGACGAGCCGGGTGCCGCTGACCTCTGTTCCGCCGAGTCATCCTATTCGTCCACACTTATCGGGGTGTTGGGTAGAGACCGTCCGGCCAGGGCAAGCGAAGAGATGCCGCGCCCTCGCGAAAACAGCGGTCGAGCCGGACCTGATTGAGCAATTGAGGCTGTGGTAGTCCGTTGAGCTTGCCGACGAAGCCGACACTGTGGAGTGACACGACGCCGGGAGCGAAGAGCCTGGCAACTTGAGCTAGCCGAGCCGCGCGGTTGGCGGTGCGGCACGCGTTCGCCTGACGCCTCCTCGCCTGAGCTTCGAGGATCGGAGCCTCCACGCGTCGGCCTATTCACCCAGAGCCCATCCACCCCATGAAGGGATCGACATTCTCAGATTCTCGGGCCATTGCAGTTCGCGCTCGGGATCACAATTGCGGATCCCTCCGATAAGGGGAACCCGCTGACACTACCGTCGTGCCCTCCCCATGCCCTGGCAACGCGCTGCAGGAGACTGGAGAGCGTGCCCAATATGTCGAACTGCTCGCGGTCCAAATAACCGCGGCCGTAGAGCGCCGACGCGCCGTCGATCGGCAAATCTTCGCGGCCAGCCGCCACCAGGCGCTTCTTCGTCCGCAACAGCTCGGAGCCGTGGTCGACTGGGTCCCGTCCAGTGCGACGGCCAATACGGGTCGTCTGCTTTCTCTTTGCATGCGGATCGGCCCTATGGCCGCGCAGCCGGCCGGTGGCTCGCCGGGGCACCGGTCTTAATCCCAACGGTCAAAGTCGCGATCGATGATATGCGAGGACAATGGCGGCCGCTCGGGCTTCGGCGCTCCCTCGCCTTTCGCGGGCTGCGGCTTCTCGAGCGCCGCGAGCCGCCGGTCGGTTCTCTCGGGGCGGGTGAATATGCGCAACACACAGCCGGCGAGCGTCTCGATCGCGCATGTGTCATCGGCGGTGAGCTTAACTATAACTAGCTTGCGGCGGGAAGCGGTGAAATCGACAAGGGGCATTTGCAGGGCTCCCGGATTGCCGCTGGTTCGATCCGGGTTATCCTCGCCGAGGGTTTTCTCGCCTTGCCGCCGCCGGTTGCATCCCCCCGCCCGGCGGCGGTTTTTATTATTCAGGGAGGGTCGGCGTCCGAAATCGTTTGTAGCGCCGCGAGGCAGGCGGTCCAAGCGCCACCGCTGTCGCTTATCACGCCGCCAAATGCGCGCTTCATCCGCGGCGGCAAGTCCACGAGACGTGGCCTTGCGATGTCGGGGCGGCCGGTGACCCAGATCCTCCAATTTGCGGCGCAACTTCTCACGCCGGCCGTCGAGCTTCGCAAGCTCATCGGCGATCGTAAGGCCCCGGGCGATGATGACCGCTTCGGCCGCCAATGTGATCTCGGCGCGGGCTTTCACCTCGGCCTCTTCGGCCTCGCTGATCATTGCCGGGAAATCCACATAGACGTGCTCGGCGCGCTCGAGATCCGCCTTTGCCGCGGCGAATTCCCGGTCGAGATCGGTATCGGCGGGGCGCGCAGCGACCGGTTGTCGGCTTTCGATGCTCTGTTGATTTATATCATTAGGCTGTCAGGGTCGAACTGCCGGCAATTACAGGTCCTCGCGGGCCATTGCGGCAACGAGGCAACAGGTGCATGACACAGTGTTGGCTGAGCCTATCGAGCGCCGCCGTGTGTGTGCTGCTATCGACAGTAATTGGGTCAGGAGTTGCGATTTCGCAGACTGCCAACAGTAATGCCGGTCTGAAGGGGGGTCAGGACAACCTCTTCGACGCGGTACTGGCAACGCCGCAACAGAAGACGCCGTTCCTGCCGGACAATGTCTTCGCCACCGCACCCGGCCTCGAGCAGCCATTCCTCGTCACGCAATTCGCGCTCAATGCCCTAGCTCCGGCGCTTTTCAATTCCAATGCGCAAGCTCTGAGGTCCGGCGGCAACAACGCCTTCGAGGGCACGCCGCTCGTTCGCCTCGGCTGGGCGAGCCAGCTGTTCGATATGCCGATCAGGATCTCCGGTGCCGCCAGCTTCAGAACGAAGAGATTTGTCAATGGTCCTGGCGCCGCCATCGATTACATCCGCCCTTCCGCGCGGGCGCAGTTCACAAACCCGCAAGACGATCCGCCTTTCTTACCCTACCTGTCCTATGCGCCGGAGCTGGACTTCGACCCCACTTTCGCAAAAAGCTTTGCCATCGGTCATGACATCACTTTCGGCATTGCCAAGGTGTTCAATTTCGATGGTGCCCTTAACCGGATTCCGGCTGGCGCCAAAATTTCGGGCGCAACCGTCTGGTCGTTCGGCGTCAGCCTCGGCGCGCAGCAACGCTTCCGCGACCCGCCTCCTCAATCCCATGCGTTTTCTTTCAATCCGTCGGTGTCTTACGTGATTTCCGAGCAGTGGAACGCCAGTTTCGACATGGCGATAACGCGACGCTGGTTCGAGACGATCGATGGGGTCAGCCAACGCGACTTGACGTTGGAACCGACGGGTGTTGTCGAATACGTGATCCCGGCGGAGTGGTTGGGCGGCGCGGATGCGGCGCGATCGCGGGGCGCTCCCGCGATCGATTTCGTCATCGGACTGGGGCACAACCGGTCGAACATATCCGGGCACGAATACACCCAATGGCGAGTCGGCCTCATTGTTAAGACCGGGTGGTAGCTCAGAGAGGTTTGGTTATGGATTGCAACGGCAAAACCCCATTCGGAGTTCGTCACGTTTCGCGCTGGTTGTGCTGTTCGCGACATTGACCCCCGGTTTGGCCTATGCTGGGTGGGTAGAACCCGCGACGAAGGCGCCCGCTCCGCTCGATGATCTCCGTCCCCGCGGCGCCCGAAGTGCTTGGCTAGGCTGATCCCGCATCCACGCTGGGCGCAATCGAAGTCTCCCCTCCTCGTGTATTATTTCGGACGCCGCACAAATTGCCGTTGCGGTGCGCGCGTGGCATTCGTCGCACGCGACCCGCGGTGCTATTTTTTACTGCACTTTCCAATCTACTCAGTTAGCCTACTTTGTTGACCCACCCCATCGACCAGAACGCTGCGGCTACGAGTAGTATGGGAGGCCCAAACGTGTCCTCAAAAGTTGGAGGGCAGGCGCGCGATCCTCTGCGGGCCAGCTTGGCCGGTGGCGAGCAGAAGTTTTCTCTGCTCACGCTCAGCGGCATGGTGGTAGGCACGATGGTCAACGCCGGCATTTTTTCGCTGCCAGCAACCTTCGGACAAGCGACGGGTTCATTCGGCGCGATAATCGCCTGGGTTATTGTGGGCGTTGGTATGCTGATGCTGGCATTTGTTTTCCAGATGCTGGCGCAGCGCAAGCCGAACCTCGACGCGGGCATGTTCGCATACGCCAAGGCCGGCTTCGGCAACTACCTGGGCTTCGCTGCTGCCTTCGGTTACTGGTTCGGCTGCTGTCTCTTCAACGTCACGTGTTTCATCCTGATCATGTCGACTTTAGGTCGGTTCTTTCCGATTTTCGGCGAGGGAAACACTCTCATCGCCACGATCTTATCGACCGTAACACTGTGGTTCGTGCATTTCATGATCTTGCGCGGTGTGAAGGAAGCGGCGGTAATCAATATGATTTTGACTATGGCTAAGATTGGACCAATCATAATTTTTATTATCCTCCTGTTCTTCTTTTTCGATCTAGAGAAATTTGCCGCAAATTTCTGGGGTGGTGGCGCCTATAGCTTTGGAAGTGTGGTCGGCCAGGTGCGTGGCACCATGTTCGTCACGTTCTTTGTTT
>JAFMSA010000881.1 GCA_017353855.1 Alphaproteobacteria bacterium | reverse complement strand
GCCGCTTGGTTCACCATGGAGCCCGCGACGTAGAGCAGCTTCAGCCGCTGCGGGTGCGCGAAATTATCGTAGAACCAGCCGATAGTATTGCAATATTCGTAAGTGTGCTGCGGCATCGAGAAGTTATTCGGCCCGTCGGTTGCGAGCACGATCTCGGCGGCCGCCAGCTGGATCGCATCGATGATGCGGCGCGGTGACTTCCCGGCCAACAGCAGTGCGCTGATCTTCTCGATATAGGCCGGCTCGTGCTGCCGGATCAGTGAGTCGATCAGGTCTTCCGTCTCGGCCTCGCTCAACGGCGCCGTGTTTGCTAAGAGCGCGCGCTCCCGCTCGGTCGTACCGCTTTGCGGGACGGCATGCACCTCTTTGCCTTCGATGAAGATCGTGACGACATTGCCGGCCATCTCGTAAACCGAATGCCAGCGCGGTCCGACAGCAATATCGAGCGCCCCTGCATAGACCACGTCATGCGCGTTGTCCCAGCCGACGGCATTGCCGATCTCGACGACCGACCGGGCGCGATACGCCTTGTGCCCGGTCGTGTAGGAACGGTTGTACAGCATGCGATCCTGCACATCGATCATCCCGGCAAAGACCAGCTGCGCCAGTACCTCTTTGCGGTGCTCGGTATCTTCCATCAGGCCGAGGAAGGTACGGTAGGCATCGATCACCTGGCCGCGCTCGACAAGGGTCAACCAATTGTTGAGGCGCTCGTTGAGCGGCCCGCTTTCCCTGAGCGGCTCCTGGTCCGGCCAATAGGCGACCGGCATTGGCGGCTCGGTATTGGGCATCTTGTAGCCGCGCGTGGCATAGTGCCCGGGCGCCTTGAGGATTTTCTGGTTCCAGATGTCGAGCCCGGAAGGGATGTACCAGATCGTCTGCGCCAGCGGCAGCCCAGCAAATTTGTCCGGCAGCATCCTCTGCAGATTGACCGCCGCGCGCACGGAAAGCAGGCAATGGTCGTTGTTGACGAAATTCGGGAAGCCGTCATCGATGCGCTGATGGTATGGTACATGCGTATAGGGCGCATGGATGCGCACTGCCTCGGCCATGATCTCCGGTAAAGGCCGTCCGCAGCGGAGCAATTCGTAGTAGGTTCGGCTACTGCCGTTCTGATCTCGCGCAAGGATGCGGTCTTCAAGATCCTGATAGAGGCGGCCCGCTTCTTGACGGCCGTTTGTTGGAGTTGCGGCTTGGGTTGTCATAGATTTCCCGCTCCTCGATCGCAATCGATATGAAATCTTTGAATTTTAGCCGTCAATCGCCGCTCTCCGCAACCGGCTTGCCCGTTCTGCGACAGAGGATCCGAGGAGCACGAACCGATGGCCCCTGGCATTTTCCACCGGGATTTCACCCCAACCCCGTATTGGTGGGAGGCGTACAGGCCGACCGCCGGTGACCTCGTCGACGTACCGCACGAGGCGCGCGTCGCGATCACGGGCGGCGGTTATGCGGGGTTGTCCACGGCTCTCGAACTCGCCAAGCAGGGCATCGCGGCAGTCGTGCTCGAAGCGAACGAACTCGGCTTCGGCGCCAGCACCCGCAACGGCGGCGCTGTCAGCGGCGGGGTCAATATCGGGAAGAGCTTCACCGGCAGAACGACCGAGCTCGAGCCCGGTCGGGCCGAGCGAATCCTGTCGGACGGGTCGGACGCCTTTGCGCTCGTCGACCGGCTTATCGATGAAGAGAAGATTGCGTGTTTTTGGGAAAAACCGGGCCGTTTCGTCGCTGCCTGGACTAAGGGCCACTTCGACGCTCAGGCGCGCCGGCTGGCGGT
>JAFMSA010000320.1 GCA_017353855.1 Alphaproteobacteria bacterium | reverse complement strand
CTCCTTTAGAACCGCAGGGGATTGGGCCCGGTCGCTGACCGGTATCGGCAGCTGCCCAACGGACGCGCAATGCCGGTTGCCCCTAAGCGCGACGATGAGAGCGTGCAGATCGCGCTCCGGAGCATGCGAGCTCTGTAGTTGTCCCACAGGGTTGTCGACCGTTTGGCGTCCGGCCAACAGCATCGCGTGCACCTGCGTGCGTACGGACCATGATGCATTGAAAAAGGCGAGCACCGCGTGATCGACGAGGCTAAACAACAGCAGGTTGGCCACACGGGCGATCAGGCGGAACCGCAATGATACCGCAAGCCCCCGCGGCACCGATCGATCCGACCCGAGGCGGATCGCATCAACTAAAGGGCAGAATACCGCACGAAACTCGGGAGGATTTGCGACAAAATCGGGAAGAACCGCCCTAGCCGCGGTTGGTGGTTTTACGTTCTAATGGAATCAACTTGAGGAGGAACCCTGGAGGGAGACGTGCCGAACCTCGAGCGGACGTTGCTGTCAGGGACCTTGATCTCGGTTCTGCTGTCTGGCGCCGCCACGGCAGAGGAACCTTCTGCCGGCACAGCGCCGGAAGCGGCGGCACCGGTCACGCTCCCGCCAGTGGAGGTCATCGCTCCGAGCCCTCTCCCTGGTCTGGGGATCGATCGCGATAAGGTGCCATCCAACGCGAGAAGCCTGCCGGCGCCGGAGATCACGACACACGGTCCGACATCGTTTACCACGCAGCTCAACCAGCGCGTCGGCAGTGCCGATATCGAAGAGAACCAAGGAAACCCGTTTCAGCCGGACGTGCTTTATCGGGGTTTCGAGGGCTCGCCAATCACAGGTACACCCGTCGGCATTGCGGTTTATCAGAACGGCGTCCGGGTCAACGAGCCGTTCGGCGACAACATCAATTGGGACCTCATCCCCGACTTCGCGATCGATAATACGAGTGTCATCCCGACGAACCCGATCTATGGGCTCAACGCCCTCGGCGGCGCGTTCGTGATCGGAATGAAAAACGGCTTCAATTTCCACGGTTTCCAAGGTGATGTCGCCGGCGGCTCGTTCGGCCGGAATCAAGTCACAATGCAATACGGCCAGCAGGTCGGCAATATCGGCGCCTATATCGGCGGCAACCTCTTCAACGAGGGAGGTTTCCGCAAACTCTCGCCGTCCCATGTCCGCCAGCTCTACGCCGACATCGGCGTCGAAAGCGAGCACGGCAGCCTGCATTTGGGCTTCACCGGCGCCAACAACGCTCTCGCCGGGGTTGGGCCGACGCCGATCCAGCTGGCCGACATCGACCGCAGTGCAGTGTTCACCTCACCGCAAAGCTTTAACAACACGCTGCTGATGCCGGTGCTGAACGCCAACTACAACGTCAGCGACGCGCTGTCGTTTCAGGCCAATTTCTACTACCGCGGCGTCACGCGGAAGCTCCTCAACGGCAACACTACGGACGCGAAGCTGTGCGGGGATCGGACCCTGCTCTGCTTTGGCGACAATGACACGCCCCTGATCGACACGACCGGCGCGCAAGTGCCCGCGAGCGTGCTGGGCGGCGGGACGCCCGGCGAGAACGACCGCAGCTCGATCAACTCTCATGGCCTGGGGAGCACCTTGCAGGGCACCTGGACCGAGCCGCTGTTCGACCACCCTAACCACCTCGTCTTTGGCGCCAGCCTCGACCACGCCAGTGTGAACCTCAATTCCACCAGCGAGCTCGGCATCATTGATCCCATTTCGCTCCGGGTGTCGGGGGTGGGCGTTTTCATCGACCAGCCGGACGGTTCGCTGGCGCCGGTCTCGCTCGAGACGACGAATAACTATTACGGCTTCTATGCGAGCGACACTGTTAACGTGACGCCGGAGCTCGCGCTGACTTTGGGCGGCCGATACAATCTTGCGCTTGTCACTTTGGTCGACAAGATCGGCACCGCGCTTAACGGCTCGGACCGATTCAGCCGGTTCAATCCTTCCGCCGGCGCGACTTACAAGATCACGCCGAACATCACCGGCTACTTCAATTTCGCGCAGGCCAACCGTGCCCCGACGCCGGGCGAGATCGCTTGTTCCGATCCTACGAGACCGTGTCTGCTCGACCTTTTTGTCACCTCCGACCCAGCAGGTCTGAAGCAGATCGCGGCGACGACCTACGAGACCGGGCTGCGCGGCAGATTCCGCATCGGCGCGAGCGACACGGCGGACGCGGTCGACTGGAACCTCGGGCTCTTCCGCACCGACGCGACGGGAGAGATTTTCGCTGTTCCCAGCACGATCATCACGAGCGGCTTTTTCCAGAATGTCGGCGACACGCGGCGGCAAGGAATCGAGGCGGGCATCTCCTACCATGACGACAATTGGCAGGCGGGCGTCAATTACAGTTTCATCGACGCGACCTTTCAGAGTGCGTTCGCACTGAGCTCGCCCAACAACCCCTTTGCCGATGACGCCGGCAACATCCAGATAAGACCAGGCAACCAGCTCCCCGGCGTTCCGCAGCATCGGCTGAAAGTCAATGTCGACTATGCCGTCACCGACAAGTGGAAGGTCGGCGGCAATCTGATCTACGCCAGCAGCCAGTTCTTTTTTGGCGACGCCTCCAACCAGAACCCGAAGCTTCCCGGCTATTGGTTCGTCGATCTTCATTCATCTTATCAAGTCACCGATAACATCGAGTTGTTCGCGATTATTCAAAACCTGTTCAACAATAATTACCCGACCTTCGGGATTTTCGGGGATGTGGGCAAAACCCCGCTTCCCGGCGTAGCGAACCCTTCCGACCCGCGGTTCGTCACGCTAGCCGCCCCGGTCAGTGTGTTCGGCGGCGTCCGCATCAGATTCTGAGCTGTCTTCTCCAATGCCCGCGAAACGGGTTCGGTAGCCTTCGCGTTCCAGACTGGCGAGGTTTGGGCGATGGATACTTGGCTGCCAGCCGACGCCCCGTCCGATTCTGATGGTAGACATAGAAAAGCCACCTGGCTGCAAGAGTATACAGCCTTCCTGCGCATCTGGGCTGGAACCGCCGTACCACTGGATCGCCGATGTGACAGGGATCAAAGGGTTGCCGGATGCAAACACCACCACCGCCCGCTCAAATGTGGGTTCCTGGCTGGCTTGGCGCGCAGTGTCTATCCGAGACCATCCAACTAGATTCAGCTCGGCTAAGCGGCTCTACTCTTTTTCGAGGGACCTAAGCCGTTGCCGAAGAGGGACGCGTTGACCGGCTCGTAGCGTGCGAGGGGCCATCGCGCACCGGCAACGACTTACCGACGGGAGTCAGCCAAGGATCGCCCGTATTGGCTCGGTGAGCGGTTCCGCACCCGGTCCCTCCGTAACCCGTTCGAGCTGACCGACTGTTTCCCTGCCGAACAGCAAAGGGATGAAGGCGCCAAGCAGCACAACGACAACAATCGTGCCGAAGAAAATAAACGGCGATCCGGTATGGGGCTCTATCATGAACGGGGCGAGCACACCCGCAAAGATGCGGCCGAAGGCCTCGCCAAAAATACTCCCGCGCCCGCGCAACGCGGTCGGGAATTGTTCCGACAAATAGACGCGCACCGCCGGGAACGACGCGAGCGCGGTCATCCCCAGCACGACCGCGCCGCCGGTCATCATCAAGCCGGCATAGCGGCCGCTGAGATGGGCGGTCGCCATCAGCACAAGGCCCGGAAATGCCCCCGACAGCGCAACGGCGATCGCGCCGCGACGGCCGAGGATTTCCATCAGGTACGCAACAAGCGCCTTACCCGGAATCGTCGCCGCGAACACGATCGTGCTAATCCCAAAGCTCGTTGTGACCGCGGCTCCCTGGTCGATCAGGGCTTTCGGCAACAGGATCGCATTCAGGTAATAGGCGGTGCCGGCGCTTATGCTGGTCAGTATACCGACGGCGGTCCAGCGGAGCTGGCCGCGCGCGAAGAGCGCGCGGAACGGCGGCAACGGCATCCTCGCCTCACGCAGGTTGGGGCCGAGCTCGGCGAGGGTCAGCGGCGAAACCCGGTTACCGCAGTGGCGGATGTACTGGTTGACGACGTCCACTGCGGCCTGCACCTGTCCGCGCCGCAGCAGCCAACGCGGGCTCTGTGGGATGACATAGTGGACGAGTACCGGCACGACGAAGATCGCCAATCCGCCCGGCAGCGCGATCCAGCGAAAGCCGTTCGGGGTGTGCGCCAGCATGAAGCCAACGAACGGCAGCAGCGCAAAGGCGCTCGCCAAGCAGATCTCGTAGATCGCGCCGTAAGTCCGTCGATGTTGCGCCGGCATGAGTTCGGCGGCGACCGGGAACGGCGCCGTGATCGCGAAGCCGAGGCCGACTCCGGTCAACAGGCGCACGACAATCAATTGCTCGGCGGTCTGCACGAACGGGATGCACAGCGTGAAGAATGTCATACCGATGACGCCGATCTGGATGATCAGCTTGCGGCTGACATGATCGGAGATCGAGGACGCGATAAACCCGCCGACCACGACAAACATCGTCGCGGCGACAGTCAGCCAGCGGATTTGATCCGGCGTGATGTGCAAGGGCCCCTTGGCCAGCACCAGCAGCGAGCCCGTCAGCGCGAGATCATAACCGTCAACAAAGCCGACGAGGCCCAGGACGAGAATGACCGCGACGTGATACGGGCTGAACGGAATGCTGTCGAGCTTCCTGCCGAGCACGAAAATGGCAGTATTGGAAGATGGACGAGCAGCATCAGCCATGGCGTTCTCCTGAGTACGTTCTCTCTAAGAGGCGCCGCGACCGCAGCAGCAGCGATTCAGCGTAGTCTGCCGTCTAGCCCTTCGCCCGCCGGGCCGACTGCCGCCGTTCACCCTGCCCCGGTGACGCGACGGCGCTCCCGATCGGCATTTATTTATGCGCCGGAAACCATTGAACGGCCTCCGCTTCGGTCTTTCGACCGCAATCGACGCTACCGCGCTCCCTCGCGCCTGTCCAGCAGCAAGCGTGACCAAGCGCGGCATTAGCTTCCCAGGCCCAAAAGGCTGCGCGGCGGCTAAAGGCGTTAGTCACGCCCTATACCATGACTTTGGCTTCGTCGATCGTGGATGCGCCATCACGAGGACAGCAAGCATATGGCGCTCGCAGAGCTCGGTGAACGCGATGCCGGCCACACCAGGCTGGGGGCGCTGTTACCCACGGCCGAAAAGGAGGAGGCGGCGGCTATTGAGCGGGCGCAGGCCGACCGCGGCGTCCGGCCTGGCAGGCAGGCGGGAACGCGCCGAGCTCGCCCGCGAGATCCTCGAGGAACGCTATCAGCAGGACCGGGCGCGGCCCGCGAGCAAGAGCAAGGCCATGTGCACGATCGGGACGAAGGGATCAAGCTGTAACCGAACCGGACCGTTTGCACATTTTGCGTCGCCCGACGGGCCATGCTGGCATAGCTCATGCCCCGACTTTGGCTTACACGAAGCGATGAGCCGGAGAAGTGCGCGTTTCTTCGCGGACAGCAGTTTCGCCCCGGCTTGAGGGATCGAATTTACACGGTTCCCTTCATCCGCCTCGATGTATGTTCGACCCAGATCATCGTGGGTCGACTGTAATGCCGCTGCCGGATTAGGCGCGAGATTGTTTAGCCGCATTGCAGTCGCCCGAAATCCAGCTGCGAAGGCCGAGCTCCCTGCGGCCC
>JAFMSA010000880.1 GCA_017353855.1 Alphaproteobacteria bacterium | reverse complement strand
AGCCCTTGGCGTTCATGCGTTCCTCGAGCGCCGAGAGCTGCTCCTCGTCGATAAAGACCGCCAGTTCGCCGGACTCGGCAAAATCGATCATCGTCACGAAATAGGTAGCGCTCTTGATCCGGTTGTCGCGCTTGACAGCCATATAGGCGAGCGTGCCGGCGAGCAGGGTGCCACCCAAACAATAGCCAATCGCATTTGTCTCGCGCTCGCCGGTCGCCTGCTCGATCGCGTCGAGAGCTTCAAGCGGGCCTTCCAGCATGTAATTCGTGAAAGCCTTGGCGGCGAGCCGCTCGTCGGGGTTGACCCACGAGATCACGAAGACCGTATGGCCTTGTGAGACCGCCCAGCGAATGAACGAATTATCGGCCCGCAGATCGAGAATGTAAAATTTGTTGATCCATGGCGGGATGATTAAGAGCGGCCGGCGCTTCACCACCTCGGTCGTGGGCTCGTATTGAATAAGCTGCATCAAATCGTTCTGGTAAATGACCTTCCCGGGGGTGACGGCTACGTTTTCGCCGATTCGGAACGCCTGCGTATCGGTCATCCTGATCGCGAGCCGGCCTTTACCGCGTTCGAGGTCGTCGAGCAGGTTCTTCAATCCGTTCAGCAGATTTTCGCCGCGGCTCTCAATCGTCGTCCGCAGGACTTCAGGGTTGGTCATAACAAAATTGGTCGGTGCCATCGCATCGACGAATTGACGCGTGTAAAAATCGACCTTGCGTGCGGTGCGCTCGTCGATGCCTTCGATATCGCGGACCGCTCCCTGCAACCATCGCGCGGTCAGCAGATAGCTCTGCTTGATGAAATCGAACAGCGTATCGTCGCTCCATGCCGCATCGCGGAATCGCCGGTCCGTCGCGGCCGGTTCGATGACGGGTCGCGTGCTGATGCCAAGAAAACGCTGTGTCGTGCGCTGCCATAATGTGAGGTAGTCGTTCCACAACGACAGCTGGGCCTGGAAGAGGCGCGAGGGATCCGACAGCATGCGCGCTGTCATCTCGAGAAATGCAGCGCCGAGGCCCGGCGGGCTGGCGATCGCGATTCCGTCCTCCGCAGTCTGTCGCTTCACGAACTCGGCGACGAGATGCTGGCTCTTCTGCGCGACTTCGCCCAGCTGCCGGCAAAATTCGGCAGCATCGGGAAGATTGTCGGCGGCCCTTCCATCGGCGCGCGAGGCCGCTGCACCCGCAGGCGGGCCGGCTCGCCTCCGACCATTCCCGCGCCCGGTCGCCCGCACGTCAGACGAGCGCAGAGGGGTCGTCGGCGGGTCTCTGCTGGCTGACGCGGTCGTTTTGCTGTGGCTCGCCTCGTTCATCGCCGTTTTCCCAAAGATCCCAGCCGTCACAACCGTCCGTTTGAGCGCCGTCGGAAAGCGGGGGCAACTTGTTTTTCTCATTTAATGTAGTGACGCGCCATTCCGGATCTAATACATCATCATCGATCTATTTGTGTCGCCCGTTCGCTTCGCACACGAGCTTGCGGGGACACCGGGGGCTAATTGGTCGGGAATGGGATCATGTTTAAGGGACAATCGCGGTCCTCCTGTCGCCGTGGCAAGGGAAGGACGATGCGGCCGGCCTGTCGGCTCGGCGTCCTCGCAGTGGTGCTCGGGCTGAGTGCCTGCAACCCGGTCGAGACCTTTCGGGACTGGACCGGCGCCAGCCAGAACGATCCGGATCCGGAGACCACTCCTAATACGCAGAATTTGGCGGCCGGCGAAGCGGCGGACTATCCCAACCTCGCGACCGTGCCGCCTCCGCCTGTCAGGGCACTGAC
>JAFMSA010000319.1 GCA_017353855.1 Alphaproteobacteria bacterium | reverse complement strand
TTTTTTGATCCGCTTGTCGCGAAGGATCGTAGCGCTGTTGTCTCGCGAAACTCCACAGAAGACCAATCTGCGCACACCGCGGTCTTGAACAAATCCATCGGCGTCCTGTCGACGGTGCCGGTACGTCGAACAGGACCGTTCTTCACGGGGCGATGTAAAGCCCCCTCTCGCGAGGCAAGAACATAGGCGCTTCCGGTTCATGCCCTGACCTGACCGGCCGCCTCGGGTCCGCGCTTTCACGGGACAGACGCGTATCGTCTTCACACCGCCGGTCTCACCGGTCACTGAGCAAGCATCATGTCGCTGATCTTTTCGGCGGTCATCAGGGTCGGGAAATTGGTGTTTGCGCAGGGTACCGTTGGAAACAGCGACGCGTCGACGACGCGCAGTCCGGCAACGCCGCGCACCCGGCCCTGGTTATCCGTCACCGCCATCGGGTCGTCCTCGGCTCCCATACGGCAGGTGCAGGTGGCGTGCCACACGCCAATGGCTGCTTTGCGGATGAAGTCTTCGAGCGCGTCGTCGTCTCGCATCAATTCGTCGAACCGGTAGCCTTCAATGATAACCTTTTCGATCATATACCGACGCAGCCAGGCGGGGCCGTCGAGCAATTTGGCAATGAGGTCCGTTACCATCTTGTTCTTGCCATTGACGACGCCGATCTTGCGGACTCGTTCGGAATAGCTCGCCGGGAACGGGTCGCTGGTGGCCTCCTGCAGAGCGGCGCTGATCTGCAGTGCGCCGAGCCGGCGAAAGGCATCCATCAGCCGGTCGAGGTCCCGCCGGTCGGACAGCAGGTTGAACTCGACGATCGGTTCCGCCCGCCAGTCGCGCGAGGCGAGCTTGACCTGTCCGGTTTCCGAAAAGGTCTTGTATACGGCCGCGAGCAGCGAGCCGATCTGCTCGCCGACCGCATGCCACGCGGATTTGCTGACGCCGACGATAAACATGTCGCCGCGTGGCGCGCCGCCCATCCCGGAGGAGTAGCGCAGCGCGAGCAGGATGTGCCGGCGGGTGAGCCCGTTGAGCCGGTAATCCGGCTTGATGTAGGCCGAGACCGATATTGCGGGATGGTCCATCAGCCGCTGGCCGACCCCCGGCACATGCGAGACGACCTCAATTCCGAGATCGCGCAGATGGCCAGCTGGCCCGATACCGGCGCGCAGAAGATGGGCCGGGGAATGGATCGCACCCGAGGAGACGATAACTTCGCCACCCCGGAAGTCGGTTTCTTTGCCGTCGACCAGCGCCTTGATCCCGACGCAGCGCGTCCCCTCGAACAGCAGCTCCTTGACCTGCGTGAGAGGCGAGATCGTCAGATTGCCGCGCAGCCGGGTGCCCGGATCGAGATAGCCGATCGCTGCCGAGACGCGCCGGTCGTAGAGGTTGGAGATCGTGATCGGAAAGTAGCCGTCCTCGAACTCGGCGTTCTGGTCCAAAATGTAGCGAAACCCGGCCTCCTCAAAGGCTTTGGCGACCGCCTTGGCGTGAGGGTTCCACAGATCGGGGAATATGCGGCGCACCGGGATCCGGCCGTCCTTGCCGTGCCACGGCCCGTCGAAATCCATGTCGCGCTCGACTTTCTTGAAATAGGGCAGCACCGCGTCCCAGTTCCAGCCGGCGGCGCCGCGCGCCGCCCATTCGTTGTAATCGGAGGGTGCCCCGCGGTTGGCAAGCTGGCCGTTGATCGACGAACCGCCACCCAATACCCGCGCCTGCTCGTATTTGCGCAGCGGCGGGCGATCCTGTTCCGGGCGGTTATGCGAGATGACTTCAGTGTGGACCTTGAGTTCGGTCCAATGGAAGCGGGGGTCGAAATACGCCGTACCCGGATAGCTGTCGACGATCTCGGGCGGCACTTTGCCGTGCGGCGTGTCCTGCCCCGCCTCGCACAGCAGCACCTTGTTGCCGCTCTTCGCCGACAGCCGGTTGGCCATGACCGACCCGGCCGAGCCGCCGCCGACGATGATGTAATCGTAACTCATCTCCTCCCCTCTCGGCTCGTCTGCCGCTCTGCTCCGCTCGATGATGTATTGCCGCGGCAGATTGCGCGGTCAACCCCGCGGATCCTCAGCTGCCGAGGAGGATCGCATCCGCGATCTTTTCGGCGGTCATCAGGGTCGGAAAATTTATGTTGGCACGCGGTATCACCGGAAACAGCGAGGCATCGGCGACCCGCAAACCGGCGACGCCGCGCACCCGCCCCTGTTGATCCGTTACGGCCATCGGGTCATCCCCGCTCCCCATGCGGCAGCTGCAGCTCGCATGCCACGAGCCGATCGTGATTTTGCGGATGAAGTCCTCGAGCGCCGCATCGTCTTGCATCAGTTCCTCGAGGTGACCGCCGGCGAGAAGCCGCCGGATTATCGAGCTGCGCAGCCAAGCCGGACCATCGAGCAGCTTGGCGAGCAAGGATGTGGACCACTCATAATACTGGCATCGCTGCCATATCGACCGTGCCCCTGCGCCGTCGTCGGTGCCGGTCCGCGAGGGGCTCGATACGAAAGGATCGCTTGTCGCCCGCCGCAGAGCCGTGCCCCACTGCATTGCGCACAATCGCCGAAACCCGTCCATTAACCGCTCGAGGTCACGCCGGTCCGAGAGAAGGTTGAACTCGACGATCGGCTGATCGTGCCAATCGGGCGAGGCGAGCTTGACCTGCCCGGTCTCGGAAAAAGTCTTGTTCACGAGCACAAAGAGCGAACCGAACTGGTCGCCGACCGCATTCGAGCCTCCTTTGCATATACCGCCGGCGAACATGTCTCCTGGCGGGGCGCCGCCGATACCGGACGAATAGCGCAAAGCGACAAAGGCGTTGCGCCGCGAGCCGCGATTGAGCCGGAACGCGCGTTTGATGAATGACGCGAGCGAGATCGACGGGTGATCCATCAAACCCTGACCGACCCCCGGCACATGCGCCACGACCTCGATCCCGAGATCGCGCAGATGGCCCGCCGGCCCGATGCCGGCACGCAACAGTTGCGCCGGCGTGTAGATGGCACCCGACGAGACGATCACCTCCCCGCCGCGGAATTCGGTTTCCCGGCCGTCGAGCCGCGCCTTGACACCGACGCACCGCGTCCCCTCGAACAGCAGCCCGGTCACGTGTGTCAAAGTTGAGATCCTCAGATTGTCGCGCCGCCGGGTCGCCGGATCGAGGTAGCCCGCTGCCGCCGAAACGCGGCGGTCCTCAAGGTTTGCGATGGTGAGGGGGAAATAGCCGTCCTCGAACTCGCCGTTCTGATCCTGGATGTAGTGGAAACCGGCTTCTTCAAACGCTTCAGCGACGGCTGTGGCGTGACCGCACCATGCATCGGGGAAGATGCGGCGGACCGGGATCGGTCCTCCCGCACCGTGCCCGACGCCATTGAAGTCGATATCGTGTTCGATTTTCTTGAAATAGGGAAGAAGCGCCTGCCAATTCCATCCCGTGGCGCCGCGCGCTTCCCACTCGTCGTAATCGCCTGGCGCGCCCCGATTGGCGAGCTGGCCGTTGATCGATGAGCCGCCGCCCAATACCTTTGCCTGTTCGTATTTGCGCAGCGGCGGGCGGTTCGCTTCGGGGCGGTTGTGCGGAATGACTTCGGTGTAAACTCTGAGCTCGCTCCAGTGAAAGCGGGGATCGGTGAATGCCGCGCCGGGGTAGCTGTCGAGAATCTCCGGGGGTACTTTGCCGGGGGGTGTGTCCTCGCCGGCTTCGCAAAGCAACACCTTGTTGTTGCTCTTGGCCGACAGACGGTTGGCCACGACGGATCCGGCCGAACCTCCGCCAACAATAATGTAGTCGTAACTCATCTCTCACGTTCCGCATCAACCCGGACGCGATAACGATCGATGAGCAGAAGCTGCCGACCAGCTATCATCGCCCGCTCGCCAGTCGGCACGTCTGGCTGTGGCCCCCTGACAGCTTTTAGAGGTTCCGCCGCCCATGAACAAAGCAGATTTTGATCGGGTCGCCGAAGACCGCTATTTCGAGGACTACTTGTCCGGCCGGGTTTTCGAATATGGCGATATTCGCGTCGATACGGCCGAGATCATCGAGTTCGGCCGCCGCTTCGACCCGCAGGAACTGCATATCGACCCCGAGGCGGCCGAAAGGGGCCCCTTCGGCGGGCTGATCGCGAGCGGATGGCATACTGCGGCGATGATGATGCGCCTCCTCGTCGAGGAGTTTCTGCCCAAGGCCGCGAGCCTGGGCTCGCCCGGCATCGACGAATTGCGTTGGAGCCGCCCGGTGCGACCGGGCGATGTGTTACGCCTGCGGGTAACTATCCTCGAGACGACACGCTCGCGTTCCAAGCCCGACCGCGGCATCGTGCGAACTCTCGTCGAGGTGCTGAACCAGCATGGAGCTGTCGTTATGAGCATGAAGCCGATGAACATCATTGCGTGCCGGAGCGGCTTTTGAAGATCGGCATCGTCTCGGATGTCCATTGCAACCAGGCGGGCCTGTTGAGGGCGCTGGAGATTCTCGGCGACGCCGACGAGCTGATCTGCCTCGGCGACAGCATTTACGAATACCGCTTCTCGAACGAGGTCGTGCAGATTCTCAGGGACCGCGGCGTCCGCACGATCCTCGGCAACCATGAAGAGGGTTTTCTCGGGCCGCACGGTGTGCGCGCGCGGCAAGCCGACGGGATCGACCCGACGCTGCTGCAATGGCTCGCTGCGAGGCCACAGCGGCTCGAGCTGCATCTTACCGGGAAAAAGCTGCTCGTCGTCCATTCGACGCCATGGGAGCCACGCGGCGCCTATGTCTACCCGCACAGCTCGCTGTTGGCACGGTTCGGTGACGCCGACGCGAATATCGTCTTGTACGGCCATACGCACCATCAGCTAGTGCGCCGCATCGGCACGGTGCTGGTGGTGAACCCCGGCTCTGCGGGCGAAGCGCGCGACAGCAGCAACGGCCGGCAATTGAGCTGCGCGATGCTGGACACGCTCACTGAAGAAGTCTTCGTGACGAACTTTCCCGATGTTCGCAATTAGGCAGGATATGGAAAAAGAGCTCGGGAGGGAGGAGACATGCGGAAGCTCTCGGTGCGGCTCCGCCGGGCGATTTGCATTGCCGGGCTGTTGACTGCGACCACGCTTGCCGCACAAGCGGAGCACCTGGTGTTCTTGTCGACGCAACTGCGCCCGATCGAAGAGGCGCAGAAAATGCGCGTTTTGATCCTCAAGGATTTTCCGGGTAACGTCGACTACGTGACCGAGCAGCCGGCGCAGTTTCCGGTGCGCGTCAAGGCCGAGCAGCAGGGCGGCACGCATACGATCGATGTTGTCGGCGCATTGCATGGCGAACTGCAGCCGCTGGTGCCGCTGAACGCTCTGGTACCCCTCGATGATGTTGCGGCCAAGCTCAGCGATCGGGGAATTCCGGACCGTCTGATGGCGCTCGGCAAGTTCGGCACCGCGCACCAGCTCTACATCCCGTGGATGCAGACGAGCTATATCATGGTCGCCAACAAGGCGGCCTTGCCGTATTTGCCCGATGGTGCCGACATCAACGCACTCACATATGACGAGCTCGCTGCATGGGCAAGCGCAATTCAGGAGAAGACGGGCAAGCGCCAGCTCGGCTTTCCGGCTGGTCCGCAAGGGCTGATGCACCGTTTTTTCGAGGGGTTCCTCTACCCGTCCTACAC
>JAFMSA010000318.1 GCA_017353855.1 Alphaproteobacteria bacterium | reverse complement strand
CGGTCCCTATCTCGACGAGCGGCGTTACGACATCGTCCTCGACAATTGCCGCCGTTTCCTCGCCGGCCGGCCGCTGCGCAATCTCGTCGACAAGGCCCGCTGGTTCTGAGACCCGCACCCGACGATAAAGAGGCGCATGGACACGCTGGTTCCCGCCCGCTGACGACCAAGCCGCTAGTCGCGCGAGCCGACGCTGGGAACCGGTCGTGGCCGGCCGCCCGGCGCAGCTTCCGGCCGGTATCGTTCGCGATCGGTTTGGCTGCCTATGCCGCGGCCGTCATCCGTTTTGAGATGGTCCCTATACCTTTGCGGGAGCTTATGCTCGCGGCCCCGGACGCTAGCAGTGGCCTTGCTGCCGGCACCGCCTGTTCCGGCCGCAACGGCGTGACGGCGGCGCCGCCGTGTCGGGATCTTGCGACCACATCCTGGCCGCGCGACCGGGCTCGTCCTCGCGCTGAAGCGTGCGGCTGCGCGCCGGGGCGCAGCTCGCCGGGATGCCGGCGACGTTCCCGGTTTTCACCACCGTGCTAATCATCAGTGCCATCGGACACAGCGGTACGGGCGGCGCGGCGCTGCGCTCGCGATCGAGCGGGCTGGCCATTCGCGGACGCGGTCTTTAGACTTCCGGGTCAACGTAATCTCAACCCTTTCGACTTGGGCCGCTAGCGCGGGCTTTCGAGTTGACGAAAGTCCCCGGATTTCTCCCATGGGGTTGCTTACACGCGGCTCGCCTGCCAACACCCGGTACCGAACTGGCTGCTATTGACGATGCCGGCGTTCTGGTCACTCGCGGCGCCAAGGGCGACAACGCCGCCCATCCGGCCGTCGCGCACGGTGCCCTCGAAGAGGTAGGAGATCGTGCTCGCCTCGTAGCGCTGCCTGAACGAAAAACGCACGGCCTCGCCAGTGAGCTTTCCGTTGAAAGGACCTTCGAACAGGGCCGAGCGCTGATAACCGCTGAGCTCGGCTCCGCGCTGCTCGATCTTCAGCCGGTGGACGCGCGAGCCCTGCAGGAAGTCCACCCGCAACTGCCAATTGCCGGCGATATCAAGCGCGGGCGACGCGCTCGGCACGGGTCTGGCGCCCCGCGCGGCATGCAACACTCGGGCGACCACATCGCCGACCTGAGCGGCTTCGCCGGGCCCGAGCTGAAACGGGTCGATCGCGATCGAGGTCTCAGCCGCCGAATTGTCGTCGAGCATGACCCGCGGCTGTGCGTCGAGCGCCCGCCGGCGCAATTCGAGACCGTCGATCCGGTATTGCGGATCCCAGGTGATGCGGAGCCGGGGGACCCGGTCTACGCCGACGGGCTCGATGATCTCGCTGCCGACGCCGGGCAGCTGACCGACCCGCACGGCGATGACGTCGAGATCGTCGTACCATTTCTGCCGCTCGGCGGTGTGGTCGCGGTCTTCGAACCAGTGTTCGACCGCCGTCAGCACACCGACGATGTCCTCTTTCGACACCTTCATCGGACGACCCAGAGCCTGGTGCGGCGACGCATTGGCCCACGCCGCCTGGACGAGCCGCCTTGAGCCCAGCAGTAGCCCGCTTGTCTGCGGGCCGCGCAGAAACTTGCCGCCGCTGTAGACGACGAGATCGGCACCGCGCACGAGCCACGGGCTCGGCCGCTCGAGATGCTCGGAAGCCGCATCCACCATGATCGGGATGCCGCGCGGCTTGACCATTTCGGCAATCTGTTCGAGCCGCAGGCTACCCGAATGCTCCTGCTTGCCGAGCAGCACGACCATCGCTGCCGGCTCGCAGAGCGCCTTGTCCAGATCCTCGCAGGTCTCGACCTCTACGATTTCGCAGCCGGTCATGCGCACGGCCTGGTCATAGGCGAAGCGCTGTGCCTTCGGAATGATGACGCGGTTGACCATCCCGTCGGTGAAGGGCAGGCGCAACATTTTGACCGGATCGTTGCCGGCGACGCAGGCCGCCGTCCCCAGCGCCACTGCGGCGGCGCTGCCGCACGTCACGATACCCCACTCGGCCCGGGTCAGTTCGGCGAGGCGCCGGCCGGCCGCCTCCATCAGCTCGTCAAGGTTGACGAAGTGCCGCGATGCCTCGGCCATCGCGTCGCGCACCTGCGGAAGCATCAAGCTTCCCCCATGCATCGTGCGCACGCTGCAGCAATTGATGAAGGGTCGCACGCCGAGGAGGAGGTAGGGATTGGCGTTCATGAAACGATCTCCGGCACCCATCAAGGAGTAAAACGCCGCGCCCCGCGTTATATCGTTGCAGACAAGGAGGGAGAAGCGATGTTGGGGCAAAAGCAACCAGGCGAGGATCGCGCGAATGGCGGTGCAGCGAACGCAACCACGCTGAACCTTCGCCAAGCGACTGACGCCATCGACAAGCTTCGCGCGAGGATTGACCAAGCATCCTCGGCGATGCGCGATCTCTCGCAGGTCAGCGAGCAATGGGCGCAGGGCACGCAAGGACGTATGCGCGACATGGCGATGGAGCTGCGCAATCAAGGCGAGCGGGCGGTCACCACGGTCTCTGAGCAAGTGGGTAATAGCCCGGTGACGAGCGTCGCGGTCGCCTTCGCGCTAGGCTGTATCTTCGGCGCGCTGGTCCGCCGCTGAGCCGGATCGTTCGACCTTCATTCCGCCTGCTTTGTTGATGCCGGCGGAAGGAAGGCTTATGTCCGGATGCGTGATCAGTGATCAGCATCGGGTTTCGGGGAACTTTGACCAAAAAGCCCTCGTGTTGTTTTCGGGAGGGCAGGACTCGACAACGTGCCTCGCCTGGGCACTCGCGCGGTTCGCTGCCGTTGAGACCGTCGGGTTCGATTATGCCCAGCGACACCGGGTCGAGCTCGATTGCCGCCACGCGGTGACCGACCGCCTGCGTCGGGAATTTCCTGCCTGGGGCCGCAGACTGGGCGAGGATCACATCGTCGATCTGCGCGTTCTGGGAGAACTCAGCGACACGGCATTGACGCGCGATACGCAGATCGCTTTCAAAGAAAGAGGTGTGCCCAACACCTTTATTCCCGGCCGCAACCTGCTCTTCTTCACCTTCGCCGCGGCGATCGGCTATCGGCGCGGCGCGCGGCGCCTCGTCGGCGGGATGTGCGAGACCGATTACTCCGGCTATCCCGATTGCCGCGACGACACGCTCAAAGCACTGCAGGCCACCTTGTCCCTCGGCATGGATCACCGGTTTGTCATCGACACGCCCTTGATGTGGCGCGATAAGGCGGCGACTTGGGCGCTCGCGCGTGATCTCGGCGGCGACGCGCTGGTGGCGCTGGTCCGCGACGAGACCCACAGCTGCTACATCGGCGATCGCACACACTGCCACCCCTGGGGTCACGGCTGCGGCGATTGTCCGGCCTGCGACTTGCGCCGGCGCGGCTGGGAGGCCTTTGCGGGAGGTGCCGCGTGAGCTACGCCGTGAAGGAGATTTTCTACACCCTGCAGGGCGAAGGTGGGCAGACGGGGCGGCCCGCCGTCTTCTGCCGCTTTGCCGGCTGCAACTTGTGGTCGGGGCGCGAGGTCGACCGCGCCACCGCGGTCTGCAGCTTTTGCGATACCGATTTCGTCGGCACCGACGGGACCGGCGGGGGTCGCTATTGCGATGCCGATACGCTCGCCGATCAGGTCGCCTCGCACTGGCCGGGTCGGGTTGCGGCGCGTTTTGTCGTCTGCACCGGCGGCGAGCCGCTGCTGCAGCTCGACGCGCCGTTGATCGATGCGTTGCACAGCCGCGGCTTCGAGATCGCCGTCGAAACCAACGGCACAATTCCGCCGCCCCCGGGGCTCGACTGGGTATGCGTCAGCCCGAAAGCGGGCGCCGGGCTGGCCGTCGGACGGGGAGACGAGCTCAAAATCGTCGTGCCGCAAACAGGACTCGATCCGCTCGACTTTGCCCACCTCTCCTTCCGGCGGTTTTCGGTCCAGCCGATGGACGGGCCCGACCGGGTCCGCAATACCGAGCTGGCGATGGCTTTTTGCCGCGCCCACCCGCAGTGGCAATTGAGCCTGCAAACCCACAAGTTGGCCGGGTTCCGGTAGCCCGATCCTCAGCGGAGAAGCGAATGCGACCTTCGGGACGCGCCCCCGATGTCATGCGCCCGGTCAGTTTGGAGCCGGGAGTCGCCAAATTTGCAGAAGGCTCGTGCCTTGCGAAATTCGGCGACACACACGTGCTGTGCACGGCTTCGCTCGAGGAGCGGGTGCCGCCCTTCTTGCGCGGCACCGGCAAGGGGTGGGTCACGGCGGAATACGGGATGCTGCCGCGGTCGACGGCGACACGCACCGAGCGCGAAGCGGCCCGCGGCCGACAAGGGGGGCGCACCCAGGAGATCCAGCGCCTGATCGGCCGCAGCCTGCGTGCCGTCACCGACCTCGCTCAGCTCGGTGAGCGGCAGATCCGCATTGACTGCGATGTGCTGCAGGCCGACGGCGGTACCCGTACGGCCGCGGTCACTGGCAGCTATGTGGCGCTCCACCAGGCGCTTCAGCGGCTTGTCTCGAGCGATCTGTTAACCATGTTGCCGCTGCGCGACAGCGTCGCTGCGATTTCCTGCGGCGTCATCGCCGGCACCCCGGTGCTCGACCTCGACTACGCCGAGGATTCGCAGGCCATGACCGATGCGAATTTTGTACTGAGCGGCACTGGCGGAATCGTCGAGATCCAGGCGACGGCGGAAGGCGCACCGTTCGACGAGCCGCTGTTCACGCGGATGATGGAACTTGCGCGGGCAGGCGTGGCGGAGCTGACCCGCCTTCAGCGCGGGGCCCTCGGGCGCGGCGCAGCCTGATGCCCCGCCGCTTCACCGCCGAGCGGCTGGTGATCGCCAGCCACAATCCGGGCAAGGTCGAGGAGATCGCGGCGCTGCTGGCCCCATTCGGGATCGAGAGCGTCTCCGCGGCGGCGCTGGGCCTGCTGGAGCCTGAGGAAAGCGGCGCCACTTTCGAAGCCAACGCGACACTCAAAGCCACAGCTGCGGCGGAAGCCAGCGGGCTCCCGGCACTGGCCGATGATTCGGGCCTTGTCGTTCCGGCGCTCGCCGGCGCCCCGGGAATCTACTCGGCCCGCTGGGCCGGCAGAACCAAGGACTTCCGGATCGCGATGGCGCAGGTCCATTGCAGGCTCGGTGACAAGGACCGCAGCGCGGCGTTTGTTGCCGTTCTCGCTCTCGCCCGGCGGGGTGAGAACACCGAACTTTTTCGCGGCGAGATCCGGGGCCGGCTCGTCTGGCCGCCGCGCGGCGATCGCGGCTTCGGATATGACCCGATGTTCGTACCGGCCGGCGGGACGCTCACTTTCGGCGAACTGGACCCGGCGGAGAAGCACCGCGTCAGCCATCGCGCCCGCGCCTTCGCCAAGCTCGTAGAGACCTGTTTGCGGGATGACTGAAGACACGCACCGTGCATGCCCCGGGTCTTTCTTTAGATCCTGAAAGCCAGTAGCTTGCGCGATCGAACGCAGAGCTTCATCGCCGATCTGCCGCAGCGCAGGGCGGCGGGTGATGACCGAGAGCTGGCAATCCGCCCTGGTCAGGGTCCCCACTTTCGCGAGGGCGACAAGAATTCCCGGGCCGAGTTGCTGGCGGTCTATGTCCACTGGCCGTTCTGCCGGTCGAAATGTCCGTATTGCGACTTCAACAGCCACGTTCGCGATAATGTCGAT
>JAFMSA010000879.1 GCA_017353855.1 Alphaproteobacteria bacterium | reverse complement strand
GCGGGCAATGCGGCGAGCCACAGCGCCGCCAGCGAGGCCAGCATCAACAACAGCAAACGCTTCGGCTGCGACGACATTTTTCGCTCTCCCGTTCGTACCGGGTTTTCCACCCTTGCCCGGCATGGTACGCCGCGTGGCGAATGCTGCAAGAAGCTTGCCGCAAGGCAAGGCGAGGTGAGGCACGGAATAGGAGAGGCCCATATTAGAGATCAAGTTTAGCGCCGACACCGCCGGCAATCTTGGTGACCTTCTTCATCGTGCGGGTCAGCACCCGCACCCCGTCGGCCAATAAACAGCTGTCGGTGGTTGGTCTCGACCACGGTGGTGTCGACGCGCAGGTGTCGACCTTTGGCCACGCGCCGGTCGTGTGCGATCTGCACGATCCGTTTCGTGGATCTGTTTGACCAGCATCGCGCTTCCGGCCTCAACGTCCTCGTCACGGCGCATCTTATGGACCATCCGATATCTGAACCGCGCGGTCGCAGCCCGGCGCGAGACCGAGGACGTCCCCCGATTACCTTCTCGCCCATTTGTCATCACTCGGCTGGGAGCACATCAATCTCACCGGTGACTATTTCTGGTCGCCGGCCGACGAGGCAACGGAAAACCATGACGGATTCGGGCCTCTCCGGCCCGCACTCAGCCCCTCAGTGCCGGCCGTCTGAGTTCGCGATTTGTCGGTTATGGTACAAATATGCGTGTTTCGCTAATCCCGGCCGTGGTGGCGAGTCAGTGACGCTGCGTGAGGGAGTTCGTAGATGAAATTCTGTCGCCTGGGGATCCTCATCATCGTTTTTCTGCTGCGGCCTACCGGCGGCTACGCCGAGGGGCATTTCCCGGGCGCCGCCTGGCATAATCTCCCCACCGACAGCAGCGGCTGGTCCGCCGCCGTGCTTGCCAAGGCCGAAGCTTGGTCCAAGCAGATCGGCTCGACCGCGGTGGTGATCGTCCAGCATGGCCTCGTCGTTGCGCAGTGGGGCGACATTGCGGCGAAAACACCGCTCGCCTCGGTCCGCAAGAGCCTCTTAAGTGCGCTGATCGGCATCGCCATCGAACGGCATCAGATCGCACTCGACGAGACGCTCGGCGAACTCGGTATCGACGACAACGCACCTTCGCTCAGCGCCGAGGAGAAGACGGCGACTGTGCGCGAACTGCTTGAAGCGCGCTCGGGCGTG
This sequence comes from Alphaproteobacteria bacterium, assembly GCA_017353855.1. GTDB lineage: Bacteria > Pseudomonadota > Alphaproteobacteria > ATCC43930 > CGMCC-115725 > AP-15. The sequence goes on along the minus strand of JAFMSA010000879.1, from coordinate 614 downwards.
TTTCATCCCGCGCTGTACGAGACCCGCGCGATGGCTGAATCGCGACCGCCGCGCTTCGGCCACAAGCCAGGGACGTTCTGGTACTATAACAATTGGGATTTCAACGCGCTGGGCGCGATCTACGAGCACGCGACCGGCTCCTCGATCTACGACGCTTTCGAGCGGGAGATCGCGCGGCCAATCGGCATGGAAGATTACCGCGCATCGGACGGCAAGTACGTGACCGGTGCGGCATCGGTTTATCCAGCCTACCCCTTTGATATGACCGCACGCGACCTTGCCCGGTTCGCGCTGCTCTACCTGAACGGCGGCCGATGGCGCGACCACCAGATCGTGCCAGCGCAATGGGTCAAGGACAGCACCCGGCCCTATTCGCAGACCAGTCTCGGCCCGGGCTACGGCTTCCTCTGGTGGACCGGGTTTGCCGACAACAGCATCGTGCCGACCGTCAGATTGCCGCCGGGTACGTTTTTCGCTTGGGGCGCAGGCGGCCAGTTGGCCTTTGTGATGCCCGCCGACGACCTCGTCGTTGTCAACCGCGCCCCGCAAGACCCTGATGGCGGCCCCGGCCTCAGGGAGATGGGCCGGTTGCTTTGGCTCGTGCTCGACGCCGG
>JAFMSA010000317.1 GCA_017353855.1 Alphaproteobacteria bacterium | reverse complement strand
CATACGGTTGTGTGCGGCACCTCCCGAGCAACGCGAGGTGCGCTGCGGCCTTGCAGCCGGTGCATGCCCTTCACACACAGTGTGTGCAGCACCTCCCGCTCCGCCGGGGCCCCCGCCACGGTCCCCGGGCCCCTAAGGCCAGCCCCCCGCGCGCTCTGCCGACCGAAAAGGACTAAAACATGGGAACGAACCGTCGTCAGGACACTCCTGACAGAATGCTGTCAGGAGTGTCCTGGTAAACTACCTGTCTGATGGGTGGCAGCTCGGGCTATCTGAAAGGCGCCGTATCCGGCTTTGCTGCGGTTTCAATCTGGGCGAGCTGGAGCGTAATCACGCGGTCGGCTGTGACAACCAACCTCAACGCATGGGATATTGCGGAGCTGCGCTTCGGAGTGGCTGGGCTCCTTCTTGCGCCCGTTCTCCTGCGACGAGGTCTCGCACTTGACCGCCTCGGATCGTTTGGCCTAGCCGTAATCATCGCCGGAAACGGCGCGCCATACGCGTTAATAGCGGCGACCGGGCTGCAGTTTGCACCCGCTTACGACTCGGGCGCGCTCAATCCGGGCTGCATGCCGTTGTTCGTCGCCCTCATCGCCACAGTTGTTCTGAAAGAACAGCTTTCGACCACGCGAAAGCTTGGGCTTTTCCTGATACTGGTGGGCGCTGTCATCATTGTTGCTTGGCACGGGTGGGGTAGAACCTGGAGCATTTCTCGGACCATCGGAGATGCGCTTTTCCTCTTGGCATCCTTCCTGACCGCCTGCTTCACGGTCACCATGCGGCACGCGAAACTCGAACCACTGCACGCGACGGCTCTTGTCGCAACGGGATCGTTGGTGATCTATCTACCCATATATCTGGCGTTGTACGGAGCCTGCCTCGCGCAGCTGACCGTGGCAGAGTTTACTGTTCAGGCGGTCTTTCAGGGCGTTCTGGTGACCATCGTTGCTCTCGCCCTGTATGGCCGAGCGATCGCAATTCTTGGCGCATCGGATGCTGCAGCTTTTGGGGCCTTAGTGCCGGCCTTATCGGCATTGTTCGCGATACCGCTCCTCGCGGAGTGGCCGACTCAAAGCGGTTGGATCGCGATCGTGTTCGTCTCCATTGGCGTCTATCTGGCAAGCGGAGGACCCTTGCCGCTCCGCTGGGCATTGGCACACTGAGAACTCGAGCTCGTCAGAGCTGGCCCCAACTTGCGCTCAGCTCGCCGCGGGCCTCGCAGCTTCGCCGCTCCGCTTCCCAAAAGTGCTGCATGGGCACATACCGGCTTTGCCAGGTGGTGTGCGGCACCGCCCGCCCCCACGGGGGCCGCCGCCATGGTCCCGGGACCTCTCAGGCCAGCCCCCCGGGTCTTCTGACAACGGAAGGGATTGTTAAGCATGCTTTTCCGTGACAGGTCGTTTTGTGCGCCGATAAGTTTTCAGATATCCTGACATAGCATAGCGCAAAAGTGTCCGGTTGGGGCTGATCAGGGAGCCGCGGCAACGGACAGCAAGCTGCGGCCCGCGCCCTCGCGCGCAAGGATTAGCGTATCGAGCCCGAAATGGCCCTGCAGAAGGATCAAGCGCTTACCAGCAATCTCGCCGCTGTCGATCGTATGCAGCTCTCTCTCCGGCAAATCGCTCAACCGCCTAAAACCCCGTTGTATCGCGGCGGTGAATCGCCACCCTCTCATCCCCAATTGCGCTGGTTGGCGGCGCAGAATTCGACACAGCTTACAATCGAGTCTGATCCCCCTAAACGCGATGCATGATGTAAGACCTGCGCGATGGCAGCGACGGGTCAGGCAAAAACGGCTGTCATTTCGGAAGTGGCGTTTTTTTGGATCGCTATTTGACGCAAACGGCCAACTATAGTGATGTCTGGGCGGAGCCCTGAGCGTGTAATCTGAGCTGATAAAGCCAAAGGAGTTCGACAATGACCGTAACCCCCATGTCGCCCGGCCTCCTCAAGGGCATCCGCGTCCTTGACCTGACGCAGTTCGAGGCCGGCACGACCTGCACCGAGGCGCTCGCCTGGATGGGTGCCGACATCGCCAAAGTGGAACCGCCGCGTGGCGAAGCCGGGCGCACCGGTTTTGGCGACGCCTTCTATTTCATGATGTACAACGCCAACAAGCGTTCGCTGACCGTCAACCTCAAAGACGAGCGCGGCCTGGCATTGGTCAAGGAGATGGTGAAGAAGGCGGACGTCTTCACCGAGAACTTCGCGCCCGGCGCGGTTGAGCGTTTGGGGCTCGGCTATGATGTCGTCGGCGACATCAATCCGTCGATCATCTATGCCCAGGTCAAGGGCTTTGGCGACGGCAGTCCGTTCGAGAAAGGGCTGTCGTTCGACCCGATCGCGCAGGCTGCCGGCGGCTCGATGAGCATTACCGGCGAAAGGGACGGCCGCCCGGTCAAGCCTGGCCCGACGATCGGCGACACCGGCACCGGCATGCTGATGGCCTTCAGCATCGTCAGCGCCCTGTTTGACCGCGCCCGCAGCGGCAAGGGACGCCGGCTGCAGGTGGCGATGCAGGATTCGGTCATGCATTACAGCCGCGGCGGATTCATCACGCAGGCGCGCACGGGCAAGGCGGCACCGCGCCGGCCGCCGGCCAACAACCCGCCCGGCGGCATCTACCCGTGCAAGCCCGGCGGCCCCAACGACTACATCTACCTGTTGACCAGCCGCGCCAATCCGGAGCATTGGCCGCGCCTCCTAAAGCTGATCGGCCGCGAGGATCTGATCGGCGACGAGCGCTATGCGACACCTGACGCCCGCCTGCAGCGCGAGGCTGAGGTCGACGCGATCGTCACCGGCTGGACTAAGGAGCGCACCAAGCAGGAGGCGATGGCGCAACTGAGCGCGGTCGGCGTCCCGGCGGGCGCGGTGCTCGACACGCAAGAACTGATCGATGAACCGAGCTTCTACGACCGCGGTATCCTGCAGCAGATGACGCACGGCGAACGCAAGATGATGATGCCGACCTGGCCGGTGCGGTTTGACGGCGTGCCCACCAAGGTCGAGCCGGCGCCGCTGCTCGGCGAGCACACCACCGAGGTGCTGTCCGACTGGCTCGGCCTCGACGCCGCGGCGGTTGCACAGCTGAGGCAGGACGGGATCGTTTGAGCGATGGGGGCGGAGGAGATGGCGATCGACGGCGCGGTATCGCAGACCGCTGTAGAGGCTTGGGACAAGCGTTGGGCCACCAGCGAAGGGCGCGCCGATTGGCTCGACCCGCACCCGGCAGTGGTGGCGATCCTGCCGGAATTGCACGCGCGCGGCGCCCGGCGGGTGCTCGATCTCGGGTGCGGCGTCGGCCGGCATGCGCTGTTGCTCGCCGAGCACGGCTTCGATGTCGAGGCAATTGACGGCAGCCTGGCCGGCCTCGCGGTGGTGCGCGAGACGGCCGCGGCACGCGGCCTGCCGGTGAGACTGCACCAGGGACTTGCCGACGCCTTACCGTTTCCCGACGCTGGCTTCGATTTCGTCCTGTCGTGGAATGTGATCCATCACGGTACGCTGGGCGACCTCGGCCGCCGGCTGGGCGAGATCTGGCGCGTGTTGCGGCCTGCCGGGCTACTGCAGGCGACGGTACTGTCGACCCGCGATGCCAATTACGGTATGGGCCGCGTGATCGCTCCCGACACTTTCGTCCTCGATCAGGTCGAGCGAAAAGGCCACCCGCATTGCTATTGCGATGCCGCGACGCTCGTCGGTCTGCTCGCCGGCTTTGATCTCCTCACTCTCAGCCAGCAACTGCAGGAGCGGCGACCCGGCTCGCACCACTGGCACATCATCGCCGAACGTCGCGGCTGAAAGCGGTTTAAGAGGAAGGCCACCGTCCGGCAGCTGGTGACACGGCAAGGACTGGTGCCAGAATTGCCGCTGATAGGTGTCCGGAAAACCGACCATGAGCGGTCACACCGCGACATGTCCGGGAATTCCGGAGCGACCACGGCCAAAGTCGTGTCGCCAGCCACCCCGGGAGGCGTTAGTTCTAGCCGGCAACGACGCCGTCTGAAGCAGCGTTCGTCCGCCGAACCGGCCTGGGTGATGGATCAAATCCGCAGGCTGCCTTGTGCAGTAGCCGGCTCATTGGCTCATTGGCGGCGAGGATCGTAACAGGCGGCGGGCCACGTCATGCCGGCCGCCCGACGACCGGCGAAATATGTGAGCTCCGCCAGCGCCCGAAGCTTTGGCGCTTCCAGCTACTGCCGTCCGGGAGCTGCCTTCAAATGGCTGATGCTGGTATAACGATCACTGCGCTTCCGCGCTTCGGCGAGGGCAGTAAAGGCTTGCTCGTCCGCCCCTTTGAGGGCATAGCCGGCCGCAAGAGTTGCATGAACGTGATGCTGGATGTCTGTTGCTGGCGAATCAATCTTTAGATCTAGCACGCGGCCTACAAGCGCCTGTCCCAAATAGCTCCGAGCGTTGACTGAGCTCGCATCGAGCGCCAAGGCGCGTTCGAAGAAGCGAATTGATTCGTCGAAGCGTTCTCTAGTCTTTGTCCGGAAAATGAGAATATGGCGCGGTCCCCTTAGGATGTAGTCCAATACGTCGGGCTCCGTGGGACGGCGGGCTTCGGAGATGACCAACTCCGAACCGACCGTTGCCGCAGTGCGCCGCGTAATCTCATTCTGCAGATCGAACAGGTCGCCTCTATCGCAGTCGAACCGGTCAGCCCACAGGTGCCCGCCACTTTCGGCATCCACTAGCTGCGCGCTCACTCGCACTCGGCAGCATGCCTGTCGCAGTGGCGTGAGGGTGGCGCGCGCAACATCGCCTTAGAGTGAAGCGACCGCTCCAGACAAACCCCGCGATGTGAATTGCGCGATATGCGTATCGGTGAGCGTTGAGCTGACTATTGGTGGATCGAAAGGCTTGCTGAAATGGCAAAGGAGTGCTGTGCGGGTATCCTTCAGCTTGGGCCGGACCCGCAGGCCGGCTTCGGTCGAAGTTCTGCTCGATCTGGCTCCGCGACCGGCGGGCAACGAAGCCTCCCGCGAAGCTCGCGCTCGGTAGGTAGTTGTCTGCGGTGATGACGGTGACGGAGAGGATACAATGTGGCATGGCCCGGTCTGTCTGCACTTTGGCGATGCGCTGGGACTGCGCCAATCGAGCCTTCAGCATCGAGCAGGGAGCATGCGGACGCAATGGGTTCGTGACTGCTGGCCTAGCTCAGCCGATCGCGCCGGTTAGGACGGGATCGGGTAGAAAATCGCTCGCCGCCTTGCCTGATTAGCGCGAAACTTGTGGGGTCATTCAATGACCGGCCTGTCGCGGCATTATTCATGGCCTCGTCGTCCCGGCCAAGTACGAGTCGCGGAATTGCCAGGCCTCGCCCTTTGCACTCTCGCAAATTGATCACAAGCTGAAAACGGCGAAACCTTAACAGCCGCTCTGACACGTTCCGTCGCCGTCGAATTCCATGGTCTTCCCGCTCAATGGCAAATATACCGGTACTTTGGTCGCATCCTTGAAAGTAGCGGTTTTCGTATTCGGCAGCAACTTACCGTCCTTGGTGGCCATTTCATTTGCGTGGGAGGCAATTACTGCATTCGGCTTGACCAGTTCATTTATCACAAAAGCGGCCTCAGCCGGTCCGGTGGTAAAGACGTTGCCAATGTTCAACACAGCCAACTTCGCGTGGAACGCTCGCCTGACGACGAGTTCCTGATCCGCGA
>JAFMSA010000316.1 GCA_017353855.1 Alphaproteobacteria bacterium | reverse complement strand
GGCGATTCTTTTCGTGCATCCATCGACCAACGGGGCCTGCACGCCGCTGATCAACGATTACAAATTCACCGCCGCGGTCGGTACCTCGATCGAGGACGCATGCTTCGTGCTGCACATGATCGCCAGACAGATCCCGCACCGCTACCCGAACATTCGGTTCATCGTGCCGCATCTCGGTGGGCCGATCCCAATGCTGCTCAACCGGCTCGACCAGCAGGGCCAGAATGCCGGCCATCACCCGAACCTGGCCGAGGCGCCCTCTGTTACTGCCAAGAAATTCTGGTATGACACGGTATGTTACGGCTCGAAGGCAGCGTTTTGCTGTGCGCTCGAGGCGTTCGGTGAGGACAGGCTCGTTACCGGCAGCGACTATCCCGTGCTGCAGGATTACGAGAGCTACACCGAGACTTTCGCCTACATCGAGCGGCTCGGCTTACCGACATCGCTGACCGACAAGGTGCTGCACCACAATGCCCAGAAGCTCTTCGGATTTGGGCATTAGCCCAGGATCGTGCTGGCCGAATTCCGCGACCGACTTTTCAGCTGTCCGGGGCGCAGGTCGATACCGGCCTTCGCCGGTGTGACGACGGAGCTTCGATGACCGCGCACCGCAAAACCCGCGACCTCCGCCCGCGTGCCGGCGCGATCGGCGCGGAGATTTTCGCCGTCGATCTGTGCAAGTTGGACGAACCGACGGTCGCCGCGACCCGCGGCGCAGGGCGGGCTACACGCTCGCTGAGTTCGAGGGGGGCGCAGCGAAGCTGCGGGCCTCGCCAGCCATGTAGAAACCCTCCCTGAGTACAGGCCTCAGAACCCGCAGAATTCCTTGCTTGAAATAAGCGGGCCGACGAACGGCAAGCGGTCGGTCCCTATCTCAGGGCCGGTCGACCGCCTCGGCTGCTCCCCACAGGATCTCGTCGGCTCTCTCGGCGAATTAAACGGCGTCGGGTGCGACTCGAGCGCCAAGCGATCGACGCGACAACGCCGGCCGGGCGCGTGCTGTTTCAGATGATCGGTGTCTTCGCGGATTCGAACGCGCGATCATCACCGAACGCATGCCATGCCGGGATTGCGCGCGCCCGGGAAGAGACCGGGAGCGGCAAGCCGATCGGCCGCGCCCGCATTGACACGAAGACCGAGGCTGCGATTCGTGACTCGCTAGCCGACGGCAAAAGCATCTTAAAAACGCGCGGGAAATCGGCGGCGGCACGGCGCAGCGCATCAAAGCTGAAATGCGGCACGAAACGACCTAGGCAGCCAGGATAGATCTCGGCCCGTCAAGGCTCCTTCAAGCCTTTGGGAAAAGGCTATATGATGCCATACCTTGATCGTTTTGGCATTGCTCCCATGAGACGCATCCTCTTCAGTGCTTTTCTGTGCATGTTGACCATTCAAACCGCCAACGCAAAGGGTTGTCTCAAAGGTGCGGCGTTGGGTGGTATTGCAGGACATATGGCCCACCATACTTTCCTTGGTATCTTTGGTGGGTGCGTGGGTGGGATGTACGTCCACCATTTGTATGCCAAATGGAAGAGGACGCATCCAGACGGTACTATGAATGATTTTGTTTCCGATAATAAAGAGCATCTGCCGGACGGTTGGGCAGACCGTTTGACGACGCTCGGCGACAGTAATCTACCTTCAGGCAGCACGCGCAGCAGCAGCAAAGGCGTCAGCAAATAATACAACCGCCCGGCTCGACTGACCGCTGTCGATGGGCGTTGGTGCCTCTACCGTGGGCCGTGGGCCCGGAAGCAGTGCTTCGCGGCTCTGGTGCTGCCGTTACGCGCCAGCGGCTCGCGCGCGGCCGGGACAGCTCGTAAAAAACAAAATGTCAGGGGCACGCGGAAACAACCGCTTCCGTTACACTATAGGCTCCGCGAGCTCGCGCGCACCTCCCCCGATCGCCGTCCTACCGGAAGTGCGACCAGTGCTCCCATCCTGGGTGCGCAGCGCCAGGATGGCGGGGCGAAGGCCGCTTCGCGCGAACGCGCGAAATTAGTTCCGGTGCATCCTGTTGTTCCAGACGCTGCTTGATTACGGCGAGCGCCGGAAGATCCGAATGACCCGGGCGGCCGGTGGTGCATTCGGGAAGCCGCCGTCGATGATCCAGGCTCTCGCGCTTGCCCGGCTCGCCGGGTCGCGCTCGCCGCGACCGCCGGGCGCGGCTGTAGGTTCCGATCTCATCGCGTAGCCTGCGATCGCGTTAGCGCGTATCCCCGAATTAATCCCCCAGCCCGAGCGCGCTCGAGATCTCCGTGAGCGTCGCCTTCTCGGCATCGCTTACAAGCACGCCGCCAATGCCGAGAAATCCTCCTTCCTTAGAGGCTTCGGCGACATGTTGGCTGATTTCACGCAGCCAGCCCTTGAAGGCGGGCGCATCATCCGGCGCCTTGTCGTCAATCAGCACCCCCGCCTGGCGCAGGGTCTCGATGCATTGGGCCTTGAGTTCGGCGGGGTTCCTGCCGACGAGCTTTTCCCTCAAGCCGTCTCGGGCGATGCTCTGCCCTTGAGGGGTCTCGAAGTCGGCGACCACTCCCTTGACGAGTGGACCCGACCGGGGGTTTAGCTGAGCCTGCGCCAGCGCGCTACCGCTTGCCCAAGTTTCCTTTAGCAATCCCCAAAGGCCGCTCGGCTCAGCAGCGGTGACGGCGATGCCCGCCATCATCACGCTCTCCAGAATGAGCTTCCATTCCTCAGGGGTGAAATTCGACTTGTCGGTCATAGGCGTTAATCCTCCGCCCGCGAGACGATGGCGCTGAGGATCGTCTTGAACATCGCTGTCCTCCGTTGTGGAGCGGCCAGATGAGAGCAGGGGCTCGCCTGCATATAGTTAACGCAGGATTCCCGGACTTTTCTCCGATGACGTGCCGCAAACGGCCTCGCATCGACCTATGCGCGTTTTTATAGGACCACACCCAACCGTAAGAAGGGCGCTGCTTGGGCGGCTGCCGGGTCAGTGCTTGGTTGCCGCAACATCGAAAAAGAGGGGTAGCACATGTAGCCACCGCTGCGCAGAAGCGAATAGCATTTCCGCGGTACACGTACAGGCGCATGGAGCTGACTTACCGATGGTGCGCTTTGATCGTGCCGTGGAAAGTTTTCGAACATCCGGGCAGGGATGGTGATATTGCCGCTTCGTGGCGGAACCTCAACCCCCCTGCATAAGCACTATCACTTCTGGCAAATCCGGGTGGCGCAGGAGCCTCGATTTGCAGGACCGAATGTCCGGAAAGGCCGGAAACTGGCCGGTTGCCACCGTAGGATCAGCTATCGGCGCTATCGCCGCATCAGCAATGCGCGAAGTTCGGCCCTCTAGACACGAACCTGCTGACATAGCCAAACTCACGCAGCACAGGAGGAGCTCCCCCGATGACGATTATCGATTCCCAAGTCCATGCCTATGAGGCGAACACGCCGAAGCGACCCTGGCACAGCGTGCCGAACTGGCCCGATCACGTCACGGGAGACGAGATGGTGGCTGCGATGGACAAGGTCGGCGTCGATGGCGCAATCTTCATCTCCGCCTTTTCCATGTACCGCTATGATGCCAGCTATGCAGTGGAAGTGCAGCGGGCCCATCCCGGGCGGTTCGCGATCGTCAAGCCGGTCGATCCCGACGATCCGGCGGTAGCCGATGTCATCGCCGACTGGAAGCAAACGCCTGGCGCGGTCGGCATTCGCATCATGCTGACAAAGGAGGCAAATCGCGAGCCAAGCGACCCGGGGCTCGACCGGATCCTGCGCGCCGCGGTTCGCCACGATTTCCCGGTAAATGTCCTATTCTGGGACAATTTGGACGCGGGCACTGCGCTGATCGATCGCCATCCCGACGCGCGATTCATCGTCGACCATTTGGGCATCATGCAGCCGCGCGTGCCGCCCGCGCCGCTTCAGCCCTGGGCCGACCTGCCGAAGGTGCTGGAACTCGCCAGGCGCCCGAATGCGGTGATCAAAGTCAGCGGCGCCTGCACGCTGTCCCGGGAACCGTATCCCTTCCCGGACATTTGGGACCCGCTTGCCCGCGTGTTTGACGCCTGGGGCTTCGCTCGCTGCTTGTGGGGCACAGACTGGACGCGCGCGTTCGCGGTGGTCAATTATGAGCAGGCCGTCGAGCCCTTCCTGAAGACTGACCGCCTGAGTGACAGCGAGCGGGCAATGCTGATGGGCGGCGCCTGCGCCAAGGCTTATGGCTGGTCGCCGAAGCACGGATAGGATTCAGCATCCGCGAATTACCGCTATTGGCCGGGCGCTCTGACGACGTGTTCTTATGAATGACCCAGACGCGCGGCAAGCCTCGCAAGAGTTCACGCTGCGGCAGCGCCGGGGCCTCGTCGTGGATGACGGGGACACCGGCGCGTGCAATGAACTCGTCGAACGTCCTAGGCCTCGGCATAATGATCAGGCTGCCACCGGGATGCCGCTGTGATTCCTCAGTCGTTGCGGCACGCTGCGCGGTTGTGGACAACAGGTAGCGTCGTCACCCCGTTCGGTCGACGCAACGGCCCCTCTTATTGAAACCGCCTTGGGAAAGCAGCGGCGTCCATCGGACAGGATTCGAGGGTCGGCGCAGGAGAGAGAGAGGGATCGGATCGACCCAACACAACTGGGCGGGATTGCGCACTGGTCCTCCTGAAATTCGCGTGCCCAGCTCCTACGGCCCATGTGCACCGTCAACTCCACTGAGCGTAGTGACCGCCACCCGGCGTGACCGCCCCTTCCGGGACGGCTGTCAACTCAGGCAGTCGCGCGAAGGCGCCCGCGGTCGTGCGTCCCCGTCAGGTGCAGATCGCCTGGCCCGAGAGGCACGATGCAGGTCGGATTGACATCTCGGATCGAGTAGTAGCCGCGCTTAATGCCTGCAATGTCGGTTATCTCAGTTATGCCCGGCCACTGATAGAGTTCGCGCAGGTAGTTCGACAGGTTGTGATATTCGTATACGTGATTGCGATTGCATTTGAAATTGCCGTAGTAGGCCGCATCGAACCGCACCAGCGTCACGTAGAGGCGCCAATCGGCTTCAGTAATTCGTTCGCCGCACAGGTAGCGCTGCTGTCCGAGCAGTTTTTCCAAATAGTCCAGCGTGTCGAAGAGCTCCCGGAACGCTTCTTCGTAAGCCTGTTGCGACTTCGCGAAGCCACAGCGATAAACGCCGTTATTGACCGTCGCGTAGACCCGCTCGTTGATGTTATCGATCTCAGACCGGAGTGGGATTGGATAAAGATCGACAGAAGCATCGCCCCACTCATTGAATTCCGAATTGAGCATGCGGATGATCTGGGACGATTCGTTGTTGACGATCGTCCACTTCTTTTTATCCCACAGCGTGGGCACCGTTACGCGGCCGGTGTAGTTGGGAACTGCTGAGATGTAGGCCTGGTGCAGCTCGAAAACCCCATCGACTGGCTCGAGGTTGCGGCCGATGCCCTTCGAATAGGCCCAACTGCGCTTCCTGGGAAGATCGGCCAGCGAGATCGAGATCACATTCTCCAGCCTTTTTAGGCGACGGAAAATTTGCGTGCGGTGGGCCCATGGACAGTTGGGCGAGAGGAAGAGGTGATAGCGGTCCGCCTCGGCCTTGAAACCGCTTGAGCCGTCGGCCGTGACCCGATGCGTGAAGACCGACCCCGGGCGCACGAACGCTCCGCTCGATGCCGTGCGGTACCGCGCATCGTCGTCGACCCATTTTCCTTCGA
>JAFMSA010000878.1 GCA_017353855.1 Alphaproteobacteria bacterium | reverse complement strand
GCGGCAAGCCGAGCTTGAGTTCGGTCGAAGAGGGTGTGGGCAAGATGAGGGCGGCGCTGTCGGCGCGCCAAGACAAGAACCTCGTCATCGCCGGGCGCACCAGCGCGCTTGCGATCGCGAACCTGGATGAAGCGGTCAGGCGGGCCAAAGCCTATGACGCGGCTGGGGTAGACGCGATCTTCCTCGCCGGCGGAGCCACGGTGGAGGCCGTCGAGGCGGTGTCGTCGGCGATCAAGATCCCGCTGATCCTCGGCGGCGGCAGCGGTCCGCTCGGCGATCTCGATTGGCTTGCGGCACGTCGGGTCCGCGTCGCCTTGCAGACGCACGCCCCGTTCTCGGCCGCAGTGCAAGCGGTTTACAATACGCTGAAGGCGCTACGCGAGGGGGTGCCGCCGCGCGAGCTCAAGAACATCGCCCCACCCGAGCTGATGCGGCGGGTCACCCTCGCCGACGATTATCAGCAATGGACAAAGGACTTTCTCGGCGGCGCTTGAGGTCCGCTCGTCGCCGCCGGGGTGAAGCCGAGGCGCGGATCGAGGACCCGGTTGTGGTGATCATCAGCGCCGCTGCGGTCGTGTGCCGTGTAAACGGGCGGTGTACAGACGACGCGGCATCGACTCCGCTTGCACTTCGACCCCTGGCAGTAAGCTGTATCGGAGTGTGTGTGCGTGCGTCGGAACTGCGCGCGATCCACCGGCTCGACATCACCGGTCCGCAACATCGGGGGTCGCCTGCTGTCAGCAACGGGCAATCCAAGCGCTGGGACTGACCGATCCTGGCCCATTACGCAAACGCCGCGCCCATTTTTCGCGAGCCTACCGCGCCGCGATCGCTGTTTCGGTAAACCATATGCTCAGGCTGCCGCGCCGGCGCAACGCGGGTCGTAAAGCCGCCCAATTCAGCGCCCGACTGACGGTCCGCCGGGGTGAGATCGGTGTAGGTTGACATCGCTGCGGCCGCCCGCAGCTCGTCAAATCTACCAGCGAAACCGTTCGTCGCGGCGGGTCCTGCGGATCGCGGCGAGATCGAATTGCGCAAGCAGCAGCCCCGGCGATGCGTCAGCCATCGCGATGATGCGGCCGCCGGCGTCGACGGCGAAGGAGTGTCCGTCGCAGCGCGGCGCCGGGTAATTGGCGACGGCAATGCCGGTCGCGGTTTCGAACGCGCGCCCGCGGGCCTGCGCGATGCGCACGTCGCCGACCGTGGGATCCGTGGCGAGGTCGCAGCAGTTGGGCACCAGCACGACCTCGGCGCCTCGTCGCGACAGCGAGCGTCCGGCCTCCGGGTATTCGCGGTCCATGCAGATCATCAGGCCCACGCGGACCGGCCCGTCGACAGTTTCGATGTCGCAGAGGGTGAAGCCCGAGCCACGCCCGCACGCGAGTTCGGGGCTGTCGAAGTCGCAGATATGAACCTTGCGGTGATGCAGAAGCCCACGGCCGCCAGCGTTGATTAGCAAGGCCGCATTGAACGGTTTCGGCTCGGCTTTCTCCAGGAACGTCGCGACCACATGCACCCGGTGCGCCTTCGCCGCCTCGCGGAACCTGCCGACGAAATCTCCGTCGAGGCTCTCCGCCGTGGCGCACCAGCGCGCTTTGGCGGTAGGATCGTCCGGGTCAAAACGCGCGTACCCGTTCGAGTACATCTCAGGGAAGACGACGATCTCGGCCGCCGCAGCCTTCGCCTCCGCAACGATCTGCGTACAGTCGCGACCACTCGGATATTGCGCCAGCGCGACCGTCAGCGACTGGCTCATCACGATCCCATCTTCGGCTGCAACAGCGGCCCAATCAAAAAATCTC
>JAFMSA010000031.1 GCA_017353855.1 Alphaproteobacteria bacterium | reverse complement strand
CGGCGAGCAGCACGACCCCGATGCTCGTATCAAACCTTTCCATCTCGGTCAGCAAGTGGTTTTAGGGTCTGCTCTGTCTCGTCGTGCCGCCACCGCCCGGCTGAGAGCTGCCGCGGGAGCGGCCGAGAGCGTCCCGTTCGTCGAAAGACGATCGTCGGCGCGCCGGCTCGAAGACGTCGCGCACTCGGGCTGCCCCGACACCGACGAACATCTCGACGAATTCTGAGCCCGAGATCGAGAAGAACGCCACGCCTGCCTCGCCCGCAACGGCACGTTCCAGCAGCGTCTTGCCGGTCCCAGGGGGGCCGGCCAGCACCACGCCTTTGGGGACGCGGGCTCGAGACGGCCGTAGCTCTGCGGGTCCTCGAGGAATGAGACGACCTCCTTGAGCTGGTTCATCGACGGCGGCGACATCCGCGAAGGTGGTCTTGATGTCCTTCTCGACAGAGACCAGCCCTGCTCTTGCCGATCGACATCGTGCCGCCGATCCCCGTCCCAAGGCCATCCGGATTCCGATCCAAATCAGCGAAGCCGAGAGCAGGCTCCAGCCAGCGCAGCATGAGAGCACGCCGGGGTCCCGGTTGACCGGTGAAGTAGGTAGCCCCTTCTTCGCGAGGATCTCGGCCTGATCCTCAGGCACCCGCTGAGTGACGAAGTGCTTGGGTTGCTCCTGTCGTGTAGTGGCCTCGCCCCGCGGCGTGTTGGCCTTTCCCTTCGGCGCCTTGTAGGCCCCGGTAATCTGGTCGGGGCCGACGACGAGATCGGTGACCTGGCCTTGGTCGACGAGCTGTTGAAACTCGCTATCGGGGATGGTCTTGATGTGGCTAGGCTGAAAGAGCGGATCCTGAATCAGGATAATCGCAGGGAGCCGGCGATCACGTACCGAATCCGCCAAAATGCATACAAAAGTCAACAGGTGGAACGGGCCAAAATGCGGGTTGCTCTTCCCGCCGAACATCATCTCCAAGAGATGACCGGTATCATGAGAGAACCAGTCGATGTTGGGACAGGCGCCCTGCGATCAGCCGGATAACAGACAGATCGTCGGCGGAAAGCCTTACATCTCGGTGAACAGCGCGGCGATGAACGCGCCGAAGGCGCTAAAAGAGTGCCACTCGCGCTTCGTCCGCGCTTTAAAAAAAACTGAACGCAAAGAAGATGAAGATCGCCGAGTTGATGATGACCAGCGGCCAAAGTCCATGGGCGGGAACACCGTCGTGGGAGAGTCTCCGCTCCTTTGATCAATGCTGTGCCGCGAGATCTCGTGCCCGCTCAGCGCGCTTCCAGCGGCATCGTCACTGCCACCGTGCCCGGCCGCGTGAAGAAATGCGTCAGCGGGCCAGGCACCCCAGCAGGTGCGCGGAGTGCTGGGTCAGAGATAGAATCCGGCAATCGCCAGATGTTCGGGCGGGAGCCGAAGAAGCCGCGTTTCTTGGCGCTCCCGACTGCAATAATGCCATTACCAACTCCAAGCACTATGGAGTGCCTGCGTTAATCCGGATGTATCAGCTTCGGCCGAGCGCCTGGCGGAAGGCTTGCGGGACGGTGATGCTTGGCGCGGCGCCGCACCGGTCGACCACTTTCCGGACATTGCCGTCGATCTGGCTCACATCGATGACGCGGATCCCGGCCTTAGCTGCCAGGTAGCCGTAATAAAACATGACCGCTGCGGCACGGTCATCGTCCGAGGCACCGAGCAGATCGGAGCAGAGCACCCGGACGACATCCCATCGTCCTGGCGCGATCTGTGCCTCGGAGGTGACCCGCTGTGCGGGTGGCGGGGCCACCTCCGGTGGGGGCCCGGCCGACGCGGGTGGTGAAGCCGCTTGTTGCTCCGGCAAGGACGATTCGGCGCATGCGGCAACGCAGCATGCCGCCATTACGCTGATCAAAGCCTTTCTCATTGTGTCACTCCTGCCACTGCATCAATAACAAGCACCCGCGCTGCGAGCCGATCCGCGGCGCACTGCACCGCGCAATGCGCCGAAGCCGGCTCCGATCGCAGCACCACGGCCAGCATTGCCTGAAATCGCGCCGATCAGCGCGCCCCCCGCAGCGCCTCTTGCGGCGCCCTGAAAAGGGCCCGGCGTTACGGCATAGCACGGCGGGCGCGAGCCTGGCGCCGGATAGCCGTAACCCGATGGTGGAGCATAGTATTGCGCATACAGAGGATCGGCCGGCACAGACACTGCCACTGCCGCAGTAACGCCGACCGATATCAAGGTAGCCGAGCAAAGGATCGAAAATCGCAACATTGGACCTCCGGACTGGCGGCGATTAAGTGGAATGGAGGATAGGTGGTGGCTGGGCATCGCGTGCCTGGTCTCTCAGAAGATCTCGGGGATGACCTTGTACGGATAGTCGGGGTCGTTGTAATCGCCGCGCTCTTGCCGTTTTGGTAATTTCACCTTCGCACGCGGCATGTCCTCATAGGGTATTTTGCTCAGTATGTGAGAAAGGACATTCAGCCGCGCTCGACGCTTGTTATCTGAGGGGACGACGTACCACGGCGCCCACGCGGTATCGGTGGCGAGGAACATTTCGTCGCGTGCCCGCGAATAGTCGTACCAGCGCGAATAGGATTTGAGATCCATGTCCGACAACTTCCACGTTTTGCGCCCGTCGTCGATGCGCGCCTCCAGCCGTCGCGTCTGTTCTTCGGGATTGACTTCCAGCCAATATTTCAAAAGTATTATGCCGGATTCGACGATCGCCTTTTCGACCAATGGTGTGAGCCGCAGGAAGCGCTCAACCTGCTCCTCGCCGCAAAACCCCATAATGCGCTCGACGCCAGCCCGGTTGTACCAGCTGCGGTCGAAGATGACGATCTCCCCAGCCGCGGGCAGATGTGGAATGTAGCGTTGGAGGTACATCTGCGAGCTTTCGCGCTCGGTCGGCGCCGGTAGAGCGACGACCCGGAAGATGCGAGGGCTCACGCGCTCCGTGATGGCCTTGACCGTGCCTCCTTTACCGGCTCCGTCGCGCCCCTCGAAGACGATGCAGACCTTGAGGCCTTTGTGCACTACCCATCGTTGGAGCTTAACGAACTCAACATGCAGGCGCGCGAGCTCCCGTTCGTAGTCCTTCCGCTTAAGCTTGTCACCGGTCTTGAGATCATCGCTGTTTCCGTCGGTCATTTGATTCACCCAATGTTGGTGTCGCCTCAATGAGGCACTGGGATTCCTTCCCGAATTCTGGCTGAGAAGCGAGGATCGGCATCGGCCTGCACCGCTTTGTCTCGGATCCTGGCGAGATCGCGAAGCTTTTCGAAGGGGATGCTGTTGTCTGTAGCGCCCAGATCATAGGCGTAGTTGGGGAGATACCCGGAGAAGAGCACGCGAACGTCCATAGGCAAGCCGGGGTGAATGACCCGGACCATGTCAAACACCAGCTTGGTGCAGTTGGCGGTGAGCGTGTTGTAGAAACGCGGCTCCCGCGCCAGGCCGTTGACCTCCTGCGCGTACTGGCGCAGCAGGATTTGCGCGTTCGCGGGCGTCATCCGCAAACGATAGATCCGCACGTCCTCGCCGCGCATATTGCTCCGCAGCCGGACGACATCACGCTCGTCGGCCGCCACGATTGCCAATTCATATTGCTTGAAGAAGCCTGCGATCGAGGAATAACCTTCATGGCTCTCTTTCCGGGTTTCGATCGAGAATGCAAGCCTCGGAGCGTCCTCAAATCCGAAGCTGATGATAGTGTGGGCGATGGCCTCGCCCACCCAGTAAGACATGATGAGATCAACGTCGGTCACGTGCGAGAGGTGGTAGGCGCGCTCCTCCCACCGCTGATCGAAATCGGTTTCGCTGCGCCAGGTAAAATTGCGCACGTTGTGTACCATGAGGCGATCGCCATCGATGTCGGCAGTAACCGCTCGCGCAACATCCGGCGCCCAGTTCCGATCGTTTGTCGGCGTTAGCGTTCGCCACCAGCCAATAACGAGCAAAACGAAGCCGAGATAGACTGCCAATGCGAGCCATCGCTTGGGTGTCGCGAGGCACGCGACGGTGAGCACAGCGAGCAGTAAGCCCGTTCCGCCCAAAAGGCGGCGAGTTAATTCTCCGGCAGGCCATCGATACCATATTGCACCCGACGACCACAGCCCTGCTAATAGGATCCCGATTGTCAGGAGAGCGCAGCCGATCCGGCTTGCGAGGCGGCTTGCGATTGGCCTCACACTCGCACCTGGTCCCAGGCGGCCTGCGGCGACCACGTTCATTGCCGGTGCCAAGCCATTTCGACCGACTGCGCCCTGTTGCCTGTCGGTTCGATCCCGGATATTGGACCATACGGCGCCGTCGCCAGTGCGCAGCCCTGAGGGCAGCTTTGCTTCAGGTGGAGGAGCAGAATGCGGCGTACCTCGGCGACAGCATATGGATTATCCTGCATCGAATGGCCTGAGCGCACGACCAGTTCGGATTTCGCTTCGGGAATATGAGCGCTCCGGTAGCTCACGACGCCGTCGTCGCCTGTCTCTACCGGACCATTGCCTTTCACTGCGATAATTGAATGAGCGGCAACGTTTGGGAAGACCGGGATCGCGGCAAGCGCGGCCAACGCCGGGTTGCCCGGCGTCATCGACCACATGCTGCCAAATCCTGCCGATCCAGGCGCGAGGAGCACGGCGCCTGGATTGCCACTGACAGTTTCACCGAGGGCCGTTACCACATTTAACGGCAGCCTCACGAGGCGCCCCACAAGCTGACCGACAACCGAACCGGCAACAAAACTGCCTTGCTGCGGTGTCGCCATAAAGATCACCCGCCGCACCTCCGGCACCGGCTTGACGAACAGTGCTTGATGGAGCAGATCGCGGGTTTGGGCGGATACTTGCAGTTCCTCCGGAGATTTGCTGCTGAATACGTTCCACAGCCGGGAGCCACTGTCGATTACCAGCATCTTCGCCAACAGCCCGCCCTGACTGTGACCGATCAGGACGATCTGCCGCAGCGCCGGGTCCTTGCCCTGCGGGTCCAGCCGGTGGACAGCATCTTCGATCGCCTTCCGCAGTCGCAGAGCCGAATATGGCATCGGGTTGCCCGTACTGTACGAGAACCACCAAAACTGGAAATGTTCCCGGATAACCGGATCTGCCTGCAAATCATTGACCAGATTAGCCCAGCGTCCGGAGCTGGACGCAGTCCCGTGGATGAAGATGACAGGGATCTGCCCGGGATGGTAGGGCTCAAGGCCATCAATCGGTGACCGGTCCCTGTTGAAGTAGTCACCCGATAAAAAGCCGGCGATTTCGCTCCGCCAGATCTTTGGGTCGCTGAGACCGTAAGCGAATGCTGCGCTGGTATCGACCTCCAATGGTACGGACTGACCGCGAAGCGTAACGGTGCTCGGCTCGAACGCCGGATACACTTCAATGTTACCGCGGAGATGTCCTTGAGCGAGATTGCGCTCCGGCATGTCGATGCGAAGCAGTGCCGTGACCGGTACCTTCACCTCTGGCAGGACCCGGAACCCTTGTTCATTCGCTGGCGCAGAGGTACCCGCTGCGAGGGGAGCTCCGATCCCGCGCTGCCGATAGCGGTTCTGAAGGCCTTGGATCTGCAGTGCGTCGAGGGGCGTGAACTCGGACAGCACGAGATTGCCCCATCGCACGGTCGTCGGATTGAAGGTAATATCGATCGTGCCGAATGGAAGTTCGAAGCCGCCTGACTGCAGCAAGACGCGCGAGCGATCGGCTGATGCGAAACTGGAGGTGAGGCTGCGGTTGTAGAGGTCGCTTGCTATGCGCACGCGGGGATCGAAACGGTCAGGTCGTCGCGCGGGTTCCTCGGGGAACAGGAATGCGAAGGCGTACACCGCGGATGCCAGGTAATAGGCTGGCTTTCCGGTATCCTCGGCGTGGCGGAACGACAGTTCCGACAGGGCAAAAAGCGCGTCCGGATCGGCCTTTCCCGCTGTAGCCGTGCGGTGCAAGTTGGTGATTACCTGCTCCGGATAATTGTCGAAATACTGGTCCAAGGCTTCGCGATGAAGCACAATTTGTGTGGGCTCGCTGAGATCGCCAGTCGAAATAACGTTGCTTGTCAGCTCACGATGGACGACCCGTGGATCAACGTGCTGCACCTGGACCGGGGTCGCGCACCCGGCCAGAATAGGCAAAAGCCCCGCCAATATGCTGAACAGCAGACGCCGCAATGTGGAGGATGCGCTCATCGAGTTCACGGATACCGCTGCGCTGCCGGGTTCATGACTTCCGCGGCAGGATGCGTCGATATGGCGGCTCGCCACGCCTGCAGCAGCGTAAACATGATGGCGATCAGGATTGGCCCGGTGAACAGGCCCAAGAAGCCGAAAGCGACGAAGCCGCCGAACACACCGAGGATGGTCAGCGACATCGGCATCTCAATGGCAAAACCGATCAGCCAGGGTTTGATGAAGTTGTCGACCGTGCTGACGAATACGCCCCAGACGATCATGAATACGCTCCAGCCTTGATGATCTTGCGCAAACAGCCACCAAGCGGCGGCACCCCAGACTAGCACGAGCAATGGTGCTCCGATCTGGCTGATCGCCAGCAGCAAACCGACGAAGCCGAGCATTACGGCTCCTGGGACGCCGGCGACGCCCATGCCGACTGACAATAAAACCGCTTGGATGAGGGCTGTGCCGACCACCCCGTAAGCGACCCCGCGGATTGCTCCCGCCGCGACGTCGAGGGCGCGCTCGGCGAGCGGCCCCCCGAGCCGCCGGAGCGCATCGTGCAGCATTGTTATCAGCTCATCACCGTTGGTCCAGAACATCGTGGCCACGGCCAGCGACAGGATGACCTGGACGATGCTGTCGGCCAGGGCCCGCGCTACTCCGATCATCAGTTCCTCCAGATTCGCGGCATAGGGCTCCAGCACGGCGCGCAGGTTTCCCTTAGCCTCGACCACGCGGTCCCACGCCACTCCCAGCCGTCGGCCGATCAGCGGCAAGCCTCTGATCCAGGCCGGCTGCTCCGGTGTGGCTGCAAAATATGACTGCACCCGTTCCGCTCCTCGGACGAGCTGATCGGCAAGGTGCGGTGCGACCACGAGCATCGGCAGGACAACGAGCACAAGTGACAATAGCAATAGGAGTATCGCCGCTGGCCCGCGCCGCAGCCCGTAACGCACCAAGGCCTGGCGCAGCGGCCAAGCCGAGGTCGCAAGAGCGGCACCGAACAGAATCGCGGTGATGAAGGGCTTGACGATCGCCAGGACGCCAATGAAGAGCCCAATCACGAGCAGCACCAGAATACTGCGCTCTATCAAGGCAATCCTGGCTGTAATGTCGGGCGCAACCTCAGGGACCAGTGGACGGGGCTCATCCGGCATCGCGATCATCCTGCACAGAGCGGGTGTTTTCATCAGTCCACGACGTCAACGCGGGTCCAGCTCAGATCCGGGTCGAACAATTTCGTCGCTGCCGCGACCGCCGCTGTATTTGGACCGAGATCCTTCTGGAACACGATGCCGTTCTGGTTGACGATGAAGGTCATAATGCCGGATGCCCCGTAAGAGGCCGGCCAGGCAATCAGCCCGAAGCCGTTTGTCATCCGACCACCGCGAAAGTAATTGCGCGCTCCCTCGGCAGCGCTCCTGCCTTGGCCGGTCAGAATGCGAAAGTAATAGCCGTGGTAGGGCGCTGGCTTCCCGGAGATCCACTCACCGGGGTAGCCCTCCTCTTGCGCCTGCGCCATCAGCGGCGCCAAAGGACTTTCCGGTTGGCCCTCGGCGGCTACCCAGTACAGGCCATCATGCTTGCCGGGCGAGCTGGCAAGGCGCTGCGCGTACTGCGTGTTAAGGGCGAAAAAAGCTTTTTGCGCATCGGCATAGGTGAGTGCGGTGCGGATCGCGGTAATCTCATTACGGCCGATCCGGCGGTTGACCAGCTCTTGCGCGCCGGCTTGAGAGTCGAAATGCCAGTGACCGTCAGCTTGCACCAGCGGGATTGGGAATGGCCAGTCGTCGTTTCCGACCTCGATCACCATCTCGTCCGGCTCCGGCGAAACAAGCTTGTGCTGCGCGTCATACGCCGCGAGAAATTTTTGCCTCTCTGCCGCATCCGAATACGGGTCGCCGGAGCTCAGCACCTCCTCGCTGCCCGGGCCAAGCACGCCTTCTATCGCATCGAGCTTATCGGCACGTAGCGCGTCAACGAATGCTGCCAGGGCCTCTCTGGCGCTCCCGAAGCTTCGCCCGGTCGGCCATGCGGGGACCTGCGATGGCGCGGTCGATCTAGCGATGCTGCCAGGCGGCACGATGCTGACAAAGACAACGATCAAGAGGAGGACCACCGCGGGTTGCGCTTTCATAACGACCTCCTCCCCTTAGCGCCGCCCGCCGCCGCGGCCGCCGAAGCCGCCGGCGCGCCCCGCGAAACCGCCGCCGCGAGCCTGGAACCCCCCGCTGCCACGACCCGAGAAGCCGCCTCCTCCGTAGCCCTGGAAGCCGCCGCGGCTGATCGCGCTCTGCTGAAAATTGCGGCTCTGCATGCCGCGGGCGCTATACTGGCCGGCGCGGGAGCCCTCGCCGATGCTGCCAAAGGCGCCCGTGGGACGCTGCCCCGGATAGGGAGATCGAACTTGCCCCGCACTCGAGCGCTGCGCAGCTCTCGACTGCCCGGCCCCTAGGCGTTGTCCTCCTACCGGAAGCTGCCCGGCTCGCGCACCCCCGGTCGGATGCTGGCCTGCACTTGGCCGCTGAGTTGCGCCGGGCAGTCGCCCTTGTCCGCCTCCGGGCCGTTGACCTCCGCCCGGACGACTTTGCCCCGGCCCGGCTCCAGGAGCCGAAATCTGCGGCCTGTTAACCGCGCTTCCGGGCACTCGTACATTGGCCCGGCCGATGGCGTTTGCCGGCAATTGAGCGGGCCTTGCAGGCCGACCCACGGGTCCGTCCGGCGGACGAATAGGTCGCCCAGCCACCCCGCCCCCGGGAGGCCGCCATGTGGCGGAGCGAATCGGCGTCCGATTGACGTTAATATTGTTGTAACGCCCGGCGTTGATGTTGACAGTGCCCGTATTCCATGCCGGCCTCGCCCAACCCCACAAGCCGCCTACAACGGCCACTCCGGCCGCGAAGGCAAGCCCGGCACCCAGCGCATAGCCGTAGGGGTAATACGCCGGCGCCGGGGGCGTATAGACCGGCGGATAGGAAGGGTAAGGCCACTCGCCGTAGACTTGGGTGGGACTGTATACCGGCACGTAGACGGTTTGCGTGTCCGCCGGCTGGATGACGACGTTATCCCCCTCCGCGACGACGCGCTGCTGCTCGGTGGTTTTCAGGCTGCCGGCCTTCTCGGCCTGGCGCCGCAGCCGCTGGATCGAGTTGAGAACCGCCGCTTGCTGCGTCGCGACGGCGTAGCCCAACTGTTCGGTCCATTGCAGGTTGTCGTTCATCATCGCGATGACTTGGGGGAAAGGCACCAGCGATTTCACGCTGGGATCCCAGCTCTCGCTCTGCAGCGCCGCGACCAGAGTATCCCCTTCCAGGTTCTTGTTGTTGCCCTGTGCGAGCCAACGTGAGGCGGCGACGACCTGTAACGGGTAGGTCGACGCCATGAGGACCTGTGTCAGTAACTCGTCCGGGTAAAGCGCGATCGGCGCCAGCATCGCATCGAGTTGCTCGACGTTGAATTCCGTCGTTCCCGCTTCAGCCGCTGGCACCGGCTTCGGTTGCGCAAAGGACGGCACCGGCAGCGCCACCGCAATCGCGGTGATGACAACTACGCCGCGGACGAAATTTCGCGCCATCTCTCCTAGCCCCAACGTTCACGCGAGGCTAGACCGCTCAATCCTTAGCCCGCTATGCAGAAATTGGAAAACCTCACGGAGTCGCGATGCCATGCTCGGCCCGAGCGCTCCCGATTGGGCTCGGCGGGAGTGCCTCGTGGCGGGACGGAATGATCCAGATCAAGGCCTTCAACCGGCGGCGGGGCCCTAATGGACCTCGGTTTAGCGCTTCTTGTGGGGCCCGGCCTCGATGTATCAGAACGCCGCGTTGCTGGCCGCCTTCCTCCTCTTCTACAGCGCAGTCGCCGGCCGCGTCGAGCGGTCCTGGGTCAGCGGCCCGATCGTATTCACAGCCGTCGGCTTCATCCTTGGCCCCGATGGGCTCGGCGTACTCCACATCAACATAAGTGGTGAAGGGTTGCGTCTGCTGGCGGAACTCACACTTGCTATGGTTCTCTTCACCGACGCGGCCAACGCGGATTTCGGCGTCGTCAGGCGCAACATCGGGCTTCCGGAGCGACTGCTGCTCATCGGACTGCCCTTGACGATCGTGCTCGGCTTCCTGCTCGCCGCGATTGTGTTCCCGTCGCTCGCGACGCTCGAGATCGCCGTGCTGGCGGCGATGCTGGCGCCGACCGACGCGGCGCTAGGCAAGCCGGTCGTCACCAATCGGACAGTCCCGGCGGCGATGCGCGAGGCGCTCAATCTGGAAAGCGGCCTCAATGATGGCATTTGCGTGCCAATTGTGGTGCTGTTGCTCGGGCTTGCGGTCGGCACGCAGATTGAGGGCGACACCATCGTGCACGTCGCGCGGGTGGTCATCGAAGAAATCGGCATCGGGCTGATTGCCGGCCTCGTGTTGACCTGGTTAACCGAATTGATGCTACGATTTGCGGAGCGACGAGGTTGGATCAGCGAGCACTGGGTGGAAATCCCGATCGTCGCACTGGCGGCCGCGTGCTTTGCGGCAGCGCAGGCGGCTGGTGGTAGCGGATTCATCGCCTGCTTTGTCGGCGGCCTCCTCCTTAGCGGTATCGGCGAGAGCCATAAGAGGGAGCTGCTGCGCGGCGCCGAACACACGGGCGAGGCGCTGGCGCTGCTGACGTGGGTCATTTTCGGGGGCATCGTGGTCGCTCGTCTGATCGATCGTGCCACCTGGCCGGCGCTGATTTATGCAATACTGAGCTTGACGATTATCCGCATGCTGCCGGTGTTTCTGTGCCTGATTGGGACGCGAACGAGTACCGCAGACAAGCTGTTCATTGGGTGGTTCGGCCCGCGCGGGCTGGCGACGATTGTTTTCGCAGTTCTCGTCCTCGACGAGAAGCTGCCCGGCAATGACACGATAATGCTAGCGGCCGGCTGGACCGTCCTGCTGAGTGTTGCCGCCCATGGCGTCACCGCGAATCCGTTGGTGCGGCTAATGGGCCAATCGATGAGGCTGGGCGCCGGGACGCACGAGCACGTCGCCGGCTCCGACCGTTAAGTCCCCGATCGAACGCCTACTGCGGCGGGCTTGGCGGCTGTCGCCTGGCGGCGGCCTGGTAGCCCGCGCTGTAGGACGCGGCCTGGTCCTTCTTCACTTTATCGTAGATGAGACCGCCAGCGAGACCCGCGACCGCACCAATGCCGGCACCGAGGCCGGCATTGCCCGCAATCGCGCCGATGACTGCACCGCCGCCGGCCCCGATCGCCGTGCCGGAAAATGCCCGCTGCTGGGTCTGGGTCATGTCGGCACAGCCGGCCAGCGGCAACGCCGCCACCACCCCGGCCAGAAGGAGCCTTTTCATCGCGGTCTCCGCTTCCCGGTGGCTGCTTGCGCCCCAGTCGCGGTCTGCGGACAGGGGTATGTTTCCGCCAGATACATGAACATCCCATCGACGGCCGGCTCGTCGAGTCGAGCGGGCAGCGCATTGGCCCAGCTGATGAAATTCGTTATTTCCGAGCCTGCGGCCGGCCGGGGAGAGGGCAGGCAGAACAACTTGCGTTCAGATGGCTGTCCTTCATGCGCCTCCTCGACGAGCACCGCGCCCTGGGCAAAGCCGTGACAATAGTTGATTGCGGCTGTCATCATCGGATCTTCCTTGGCCGGCGCGCATATCTCGATCAGGTCGCGCACCGTCCTCGGCGGAAATTGGGATTGCGTCACCGCAGTCGACGCCATCGTCATAGCGGGCGTCAGTACCACGGACAATGCCATACCTGCTAGTTTCATCAATACCCCCCAATTTGCACTGTTGGCCCATGTGGTCTTATTTCCAAGTGAGAAAGAAGCCGATGTCGCCGGGCTTTCCGCCTGGATATTCGAGCACCTCCGCTTTGAGACCAAAACCGAGGGGCCTCAGGTGATCGCGCCAGAATTCGTAGCCGAGCCTGGGGCGGCCTTCCAAAGTCTCCTCCCAGCCAGGCAACGAGTTGTTGATCCTTCGGCCGCTATCGGTGCACAGCTCGTTGGGAAAGCGGTAGACTTGCACTTCGGTCTGGCCGCGTTCAGCAGCCAGAGTGACGAGCTGCATAATCTGTGGCATCAGCTGTTCAGGCGTGCGAGCCGGCGGCGCATGGAATTCCGCCATCACCGCCTTCTGCTTTTGCTCCTCCTCCTTCATACGGCGCAGTTCATCGGCCGCCTTCTGCGCCTGGTGCTCAGCCATATGCCGCTTGACGTCGGCGGCGGAAAAAATGCCGGCTCCCGCCGGTTTGGTGGTGGTGCGAGGTTCCGACATGATCTTCCTTCCTTTCTGGGGTTTCAGGTCACCATCGCTCCGGCGTGGCGGGCGATCATCAGGTTCTCATCTGCCTTGATGACGTAGGCGGCAACACGGCTGTCGGGGGTGCTGATGCGTGGGCCGTGTCGCTGATTGGCCGTCTCGTCGAGCTCCAGACCGAGCCATTTACAGGCGCGGCAGATCGCGCCGCACACTGGCGCCGCATTCTCGCCGACCCCGGCGGTGCCGTCGAGGCCGCCCATCTCCGCGGCATCGCCATTTTTGATCGGCGCTAGATTGCGCGGCTCGTGCAGCGGGGCGATCGGCATCAGAGCTTACAACTCGGTGAGCAATTCCGGAGCGACGCGAGCTGGCCGCGAGTGCTGCAGGCCGTCATGCACGATGCGGTGGCCCAGCGCCTCCATCCGCCGACCTCTCGCCCATTGCAAAATCGCCGGAAGCGCCTCGCTCGGCGCGGCCGGGGACTTCGTGCTCAGATCGGGCGGTGTGATCGTTTCACCATTAGGTCCAATGGCGCTCGCAGAGGCGTCTACGCCGAATCGGTCCACTCGCCCGACAAGTATCCGCTGCTTGCCTTGGTAGATGTTGAATTTGAGGGAGGATGAACCGGCATTGATGACGTCGGTCAGCGGCTCTGTACTCATCGCCGAAAGCCTCTTAGCTCAGGATATGGTAGCCACCGTCGATGTAGATGCCGGCGTAATGGCCCGCGCGTGGATCGGAATACGATGAACGGTCGTTGCCGCCGGTCGATCGTGGCGCTTTTCGGCGGGACGACGTGCACCAGCGCGTAGTGCAGCAAGCGCCCATCGAGTAAGAGCTCGGCATCGAATCTGAGCACATGCGCCACTTTGCACGCGTTCTGCTCGAGAGAATTGTTGCCGCGCTGACGCAAGATATCGAGCAGCAGGATCGGCCGCTGCCATGCGTCGACGCAGTATTCGATCGCGCTATCAGCCCCGAAAAAACGGCCACGGCGGAAACGCCGTGGCGGGTTTGTCCCGCGCCTCGTTTGCCGATTGCTCGGACATAGTTGGCTCCTAATCCCGGAGATTGGCATCTCCCTGCCTACGGGTGTTATTCATCTGAGCGACTCATCCAGCGGCGTCGCAGACCCCGCCATTAAAAAGATCGTCCGTGGTCGCTGCCTATGCAGTTTTTAAGAATTTGCGGTCCGCACCTGTGCCGGCGCCTATAGGCCCTAAAACTTGAGTTCACATTGATGCAGATCAATCCTCTGCCGTGCGGCCTCGCTTATCTTCCGCATACTCGCCTGCCCAGGAGGTGGGGGATGCCCTCGAGCGTCGTCTACACATTCACCGACCCGGATCGCTATTTGCCGGGATTCGGAGCCTGCAGATTGAGGGCCTCACCACGGAGCGCGGCAATTTCCACGCCGAATCCACGCACAGCGACCTGCACCGGTCGTGGATGAGCTGGGTCGGCGAGGCGTTGCCCTGGATTATGAGGGTTACGCCCAGCGGGAAGCGGTATATGATCCTGTTCAGGGCCAATCCCCGGCTGCTGGCGATGCTGGCCAACGGCGTCGAGACATCACCGGGGCAAATTGTAACGTCGCTGCCGCCCGAGGATCTCGCCACCGGCGGGAACATAACTATCGGTCGCGAATTTGGCGCCCCCGAGCTTCATGCATCATCAGGCCCCGCCCCGGCACGCTCCTGGTCGCGGCTGCTGAAACTGCACGAAGTTCTCGCGAAGACCGCCCCGGACATCCTCGCGATACCCGAGGTCGCGCGATGAACCCGAAGCGGTATTTGTGGTTTGCGCCGCATGCACCTGCCGCGTCGCGCACTGCAGAATGCGGACGCAAATAAAACGACCGTGACCGAGATCGGCACGAAGTACGGGGTTCTGGGAATTTGGCCGCTTTCCCGTCGCCTACCGTTCCGTTTTCGGAAAATGTCCGTCGACTGCGCTGCGGCGGCCGCCCTCTGACTACCCGACATTCAAAGAGGCTCAACCTCGCTCGTGTTTAACGCGGAGTCTAAGCTGCCTGGATGCGCTAGAGGCGATGAGCGCCTGAAGACCCGTTTCTCATGATGAACTCGACGGCCTCTCTGACCGAGGTCGCGCATTACGTTCGGGGGAACCACTGACGATACCCTGCGTCGGCCTCAATGTGCGGGGGTGCGCTAGTACACATTTCTCTGGCGAGCATTCCTGACCCGCAGCACAGATGCCCGTCTTCGCCGCTGGAAGGGCAGATGATCCGGGCCCGCGGGCGTAATATTGCGCGCCTGCGGCGTCGGCATGCGCAGGTCTGTCGACTTTCAGACAAGGCCCAGGATCTTGTCGTACTACGAGGTCGCGGGGTCCATTGGGCAGGATATGATCCAAGCGCTAGTCAGCTGGCGGAACATCTCAACCAAGCCTCCGAATATGCGGGTGAGCGAATGAGCGCTTCGTTCGTGCTGTGCCGAATTCCTCGGCATGACCCCGATCGGTACACACAGTTGCGCCGTCTAAAGAAAGTCCAGAGCGCCGCGCGCGACACAGATCCCGATTCAGTGCAGGTTGCAGAAGTCGCCCAGCGAAACTCTGTCAACCACTCTCCAACGTGCCGCGTGGAATAGACTGCCTCCTGATTTTTCCAATTTCTGCATAGCTGGCGCAGAAGCCGACGGTTAGCGTCAGCCTCCGTGAGGCTTTGCCTGGCCGGATGCTTGCGGCGATGCCGCCAGTACGGGCGTCGTTCGAGACCGTGAAAGGATCGAAGAAATGAAACCTCTCTTGATTGGTGTGGTCGTGGCGGTCGCTCTCGCCTACTCCGCGCCAGTCTGGGCGGAACCGGCCTGTCCTTCGGCCAGTAGCCCAAGGGAGATGGCGGGTCCCAAGGCATCGGGAACCAATTATGTCCCGCTGCACCGGCATGTACGCACTCATCCTGCCGTTCACGGTCGGATAGCACATGGTTCAAGGTCGACCACACAGCAGCTGATCGCTCTATTGACAAAGTTCGAGCAGCTCCTGGAAGCAC
>JAFMSA010000877.1 GCA_017353855.1 Alphaproteobacteria bacterium | reverse complement strand
GACGATCGGCCCGATCCGCGACGAATCGAGGTGCTCGACGGTATCGGTCAGCGGCCACAGCCCCGTCGGATTTGAACTCATCGAACTGGTGATCGACCGTGCCGGCATGATCCCGGGACAAAGCTCATCGACGTCAGGCTGTCGGGTCGAACACTCAATTCCTCGGTACCGCGGTTGGTCGCGAGCGTCAGCGATATGTGGCCAGCAGGTGCGTCGCGATGGACGCCGCCAGCGTAACAGATGGCGGTTAGTCGAGGAGAATTATGCGCTCGATGACGTCGACGGCGACCCCGTACAGTGCCGCGACCTGTCCAGCGGTCATTCCGTACTTCACCCAGCCGCGAATGCGCGCGAATTGTGAGGCAGGGATCTCAGGCAATGGCCGCCGGCCGGAATTGACGGGCGCATCGCGATCAGGACGCGCGGGGGTCTTCGACAGCGCTCTCAGGACACGCGGCTGGCGCGCCGATTGCGCGTTGCGCGTCGAGGGTTCCGGAGCTGGTGGATCGCTGATCGGGCGGTTCGCCTTGAACAGCGCCTCGGCCGCCCGGCGCGCTCTGGTGATCCGCTCGCGTTCTTCGTGTGGAGGGGAGATTGGCGGTCTTCGACTGAACAAAGAGATCCTCGCGACTTAGTTCCTTGGCGATGCTTAGGGAAATCAGAAAATCGGATAGCCTTTACAGGCTTGCGGCGCATGCGCAGCCGATGCCTCTACTTGGCCACGCCGAAAGCTGGAGGTCAAGGAAGCGCGGCCGTTGTTTCTATCCGGCGCAGGAATTGAACAATTGAACTGATCTTCAGCCCACCTCAGGAGGCTCAGCGGTAAACCCTCGCACGGGAACCTCGGCGGGAATGCATTCGTCCAAGCACGCTATCGGGATGGCCACGCCAAGCAGAGCCCAGGCCCCGATCGCACGATCATTAAGGTTAAGCGTCAGCAGGCTGTCGCTTCCGCAGACCCGACCAGCAGATCGATGTTGCTTTGCCGGGTGTCGGCGTCGCTAAAACCGGTGCGAAGACGTCCGGTCTCGCGAAGCGCTGGCGGCTCGCATCCTGCTCCAATCCGCTACGACGTGCTGCCAGAGCGTCGGGCGAAAGCATGCTCCCAGTGCATCAGGCTATCGGCAATCACCATCTCACGCGCTAGCATCGGCGCAAGATCGGACGCCGATCCGCTCAATCGCTGGATGGCCCGGGGTCAGTCTGTGCACACGCCGAGCGGGCGAAATAAATGGCGGAGGGTCCGGTCAGCGTCATGTTTTGCAAGTCGCGGGGCGACATCAGCCTTGCGTCGATGACCTCTCGGTTGTCCAGTTGCAGTTCAGGCAAATCGACCAAGCGTAACTCAAAGAAATATACCCGGTCCCGTCGACCGTCCCAATTGCCGCAGGCAGAGCCGGCAGGGTGCAGCGCCGCAGCGCTAAGGCCGGTCTCCTCGGCCAACTCCCTGCGTGCCGCCGTTTCCGGTAGCTCGTCGCGTTGGACGCCGCCGCCCGGTAAGTGCCATCCGGAGCGATAAGAGGACCGCACGAGCAGCAGTGCCGGCCCGACATAAACCGCTACAACTACGCCTTCATGCCGCGGCCGCGTCAGCCGCCACCACAATCGGGCAATCGGGAAACCAAACTGGAAAACCGTGCGCCACGCGAGATCGAGAAGTGAGGACCGCGGCGCTCGCTCAGCACCCGACATCGTTAACGGCTTTCTGCTGCGCGCGGCAGAGGATGAGTGACCCTTGCGAGGTTCGCACGGCGGCGAGGGAAGTATTTCTTCGATCTTGCTGAGGAGAAATTTGCCTAGGGCAAGC
>JAFMSA010000315.1 GCA_017353855.1 Alphaproteobacteria bacterium | reverse complement strand
ACTGCACCTATTCAGTGCTACCAGCTTTTTATGCGTCTATGGTCTGCTCTTTTGGAATCCGGCCGCGGCGGCACTGATTGCCTGGATGGTGTCGATGACGAGCCGGCAAACCGGTCATTTCCTCTTCGAGCCGAAAGGCTATGACGAAATCAATGACGCGACACATGAATACAAGGAATCGGCAAAAATTGGCTATAACCTCAAGAGGAAGGCCGTATTGCATGTGATTTGCGCGGTCATCCCGCTCCTCCTTTATTTCGAGCCCACTCTGCTCGGTATCATTCGGCCGTGGAACGGAATATCCGACTTCTTCCACAATCTCGGTTTGATCTGGCTGTTTCTCGGGGTCAGCGGACTCGCATTCCGTTGCGTGCAGCTTTGGGTGATCGAGGATTTGGAGACGGGGTTGGCCTGGGTCGTCAAGGTCGTCACCGACCCGTTCCACGACATCAAGCTCTACTACAAGGCTCCGTACCAGCTGCTGCGTGTCGGCCTCGCGCACGAATTAGCGTTACGCCACAGCTAGAAACGGACTCTGCCGCACCACCGAGTAACCGACCTCCGTGCCGACGGGAAAGGCGGGCTACATCAACCGGCCGGATTGCCGAACGTTTCGCCTGGTGCGGGTCGGCGCCGCGCGGCCGGCTGGGAACTAGGAAGAAAGGGTCACGCTCACTTCCCGGGGCGCGCCGGCAAGAGCCGATGAGAGAGGATCTCGCGCAAGATGCGACGCCTGATGCTATTGTCGCTAGCGCGTGGATCGGCCCACCACCACCCGGCTTGCTGCATGGCCTGCGCCGCCGTCACAATCCGCTCAGTGACTGCCTCGAAATCGGCCTCACTGTAGTTCAAGCTGAAGATGAGCCGGCCGGTGCCGGTCCAGTTCAACGCCAAGCCTTGCGCCCGCAAATAGTACTGGAACATCCAGTTGTACGAAGATGACTGAGTGTAATAGATGATCCAGATCGACGAGAGGTTAGCCACTCGGACCGGCAGCCCGGCGGCGTGCAATCGTTGGTTCAGCTGTGCTGCTCGCCGATCCCAAACCGCGTCGAGGGTGTCGTACAAAGCGGCGACTTCAGGCTCTTCCAGGCGCAACAAGAATTCGTTAGCCGAGGCCATGACATACGGATGCGAATTGAACGTGCCGCGCGCGAAACAGATGTCAGCTGGACGGTCGTCACGAAACCGCTTCATCAGATGACGGCGGCCGCACACTGCGCCGATCGGCAAGCCACCGCCCAGGGTCTTGCCGTAGGTGACAAGGTCTGCCGCAACGCCGAAATATTCCTGGGCGCCCCCGAGTGCAAGCCGAAAGCCGGCGAAGACTTCGTCGAAGATCAAAACGATCCCTCGTTCGCTGCAAACGCTACGGAGTTTTTTCAACCATTCGGTGTACGCTGCCCGATCGAACGCTGCCCGCCGGGCGCTGTCGACCAAAGTCGAGTCGGCCGGTGCCGGTTTGTTGAGATGCATCGACTGCACTGGGTTCACGAGAACACACGCGATGTCGGTGCGCCGGCGGAGCACCCGCAGGGTCGAGTTGGACATATCCTTCAGCGTGTAGGTCTCACGCACCGCGACCGGGTTGCCGGGACCTGGCTGCACATCGTCCCACCAGCCATGGTAGGCACCGCAGAACCGGACGAGATGCGTGCGCCTCGTGTGGTACCGCGCCAGCCGCACCGCCTGCATCACCGCCTCGGTGCCGGACATGTGGAAAGAGACTTCGTCCATCCCGGAGATGCGCGTCAGTCGGTTCACATTGTCAGCGATGATCGGATGGTAGGGACCAAGGACAGGGCCGAGCGCGCCGACCCGCTCGACTGCGCGTGCGATGCAGTCCTTGTAAAAATCATGGCCGAACAGGTTGACGCCATACGCGCCGGTCAGATCGTAGAACTCGCTGCCGTCGAGGTCGGTAACTTTCACGCCGGCGGACGATTCGACGAAGGTCCCGACCGGCAGGTGCTGCCGCACGTACGGGCTGAACTGAAAGGGCACCCGGTAGGCTTCTGTGAACTGCATATCGGAAATTAGTCCGATCGTCTCGTGCGTCAGGTGCAACGTCCGCGGATGCCGGCTAAGAAAGAGCGCAGCGAGGCGGTGAAAGTCGTCACGTCGCGCTGTAGCGACCGTGTCCGGTGCTCCGTCGACCTTGAAGATTCGGCCGTCATCGTATTGATAGGATGGAAGCAGCTTTGCGACCCCCCTGGCGATGCGGGCGTGGCCACCGAGCGAGCGGTGCTTGGCTCGCAACAGGTCGAGACGCGACTTTGCGGCGGCCGCTGCAGCGGCCGCTCCGAGCGTCCCCAACCCGTAGAGCGCGGCGGTCGCGAAAGTCCCGTTCATCCGCCCCGTCCCTATCGCGCGAGCATTGCAATAACATGACAATGCGGGCCGCACTCGCCAAGCTAGTGTTGCAGGAGGACATCAATTTCCTACTCACCAACCGCATTCCGCGGCAGCTCGCGAATCGCTTTAT
Source organism: Alphaproteobacteria bacterium (assembly GCA_017353855.1). GTDB lineage: Bacteria > Pseudomonadota > Alphaproteobacteria > ATCC43930 > CGMCC-115725 > AP-15. The sequence goes on along the minus strand of JAFMSA010000315.1, from coordinate 3,224 downwards.
CGGGTGGTTCAGCCGGATCGAAAGCCCCCTTCTGGCGCGAGCCTCCATTGGCCTGTGGCGGCTCTTCGCCGACCTGGACCTCAGCGACTCGGCGACACAGCGTTTCACCAGCCTGCACGACTGCTTCACGCGGCAGCTCAAACCGGGCGCTCGTCCAATCGATCCCGATCCCGCCGTCGTCACTAGCCCTTGTGACGCGATCGTCGGCGCCTGCGGGAGGATCGACCATGACCGACTGATCCAGGCCAAAGGCTTTGTGTATACTCTAAACGATCTGCTCGTCGATCCGCAGGTGGTGCAGCTGTACATAGATGGGCATTACGCGGCGCTGCGGCTCACATCGAGCATGTATCACCGCTTTCACGCGCCATGCGACTGCCGGATCGAGCGGGTCACGTACATCTCCGGCGACACGTGGAACGTCAACCCGATCGCGCTGGAACGGATCGAAAGGCTCTTCTGTAGAAACGCTCGGGCGGTAATACACGCAGTGATGCCCCAGCCCGGTGTCATAATCACCATGGTCCCGGTCGCCGCGATACTGGTCGCCGGAATCCGGTTGCATTTTCTTGATGTCGTCCGGGCCTACAGCGGGACGATAGAGCTCCATTGCAGTGCCGAGTTCCGCAAAGGCCAGGAGATTGGCTGGTTCGAGCACGGTTCGACGATCATAGTGTTCGCGCCGAAAGGGGTGGCGCTGTGCGATTCTGTGCGGCCGGGCGCCGTCATCCGGATGGGCAAGCCGTTGATGCGACTAGCCTGAACTGTGACCCGAGAATTGTCACACGTCGGCAATATTCCTGTCGTCTGCTGCGCAATCATCTCACGATCGCGAGACCCCGCCAACGAAACGACATCCCTCGGCCATGCGCGGCAGTTCCTGTCGCATTGCCGTCAGCGATGCCGGCTAGTATCTGCCGCTCCTCCGAGTGGCGCGTGCAGCATCGAGATCGGGCGCGCGCCGATCTGGGTCGCTGGCGACCTGAGTCCCGAAAAGCCATCGCGCTGCAAAGGTCGAATGACAGCCTTCGGTCAGAACCCGACGGATGTTCTGCTTTGTGCTCTACGACTGCTTACGGCGCGTCTCGCCCGTTGTCAGAAGGTCTCTTTACCGAACCCATAACCGTCGTGCTTTCCACTTCCCGACGGCAAGAGCCCAAAGGAGCCGTGACGATGGCAGCAGACCGCGCCCAGCCGAAACCTCGCCTGCGGCGGTGTTTCGGACGGCAACCCCGTTGACCTCCTCCGCCAGCGGGATCAGCTGCTCTTTCTGCGAGCGCCCCCTGAGGCGTCAGGAAGATGTAGTCTTCTTCTTGCTGTCCGGCAGCCTGCGGCGGATGACGTAACCGAGTTGCTCCATGGTTTTCATTGCCTATGAACGTGCCGGCTCCATGACGTCGGCTTCCAGGCTCAAATCGCGCTGAGTATATGCCGTCCTTCTCGCACAAGGTCCGCAGAAATAGCCATCGGCCAAACGAAACGTCGTGATCGGCGAGCCGCATTTGGCGCGCGCCACACTTCCTTGACCGCCAATCGCGGTGCGTGGTCGACGCGTCGCCGACGGAACGCCACTCGCTTCGCTTCATACCACCGGTCGCAATTCCCGCACCAGCGGCCTGCCACACTGCCGCTGCCTGGCGGCGGAGAAAATTGGTTGACACAAAGACCCTCCCTTAGGAGCCTGAGATGACGTGGAAGTATGCAAGCTGGAGCGTCGGAGGGGGGCATGCCGAGCTCGCCTTGCTGAGTGAATGAGCGTCGCGCGAGGTTGGGCCGGGGCGGGCTACGGCGTCGTGCATCTCGTTCGGTATGGCACCGGCCGGGGACTGGTGCCGAAGCGATTGCGGCGCGCTTGGGAGAACTAGGCGATGGGCGTTCTTGAGGGTCAGGTTGCGCTTGTGACGGGCGGCGGGTCGGGGATCGGCCGCGCCGTTGTCAGCCGCTTCATCGAAGAGGGCGCGCGCGTCGGGGTCACGGAGCGGGTCGCCGAGCGCGCCGAAGAACTGCGCAGCCAATTCGGGGGCGACAAGATCGTCGCCATCGCCGGGGATGTAGCGCAGCTCGCCGACGACAAGCGCGCCGTAGCCGAGACCGTGCGGGCTTTCGGGCGTCTCGACGTGTTTGTCGGCAATGCCGGCATCTTCGATGTCTACGCCGCCGTCGCCGAGATGCCGGAAGAGCAGCTCGGCCGCGCTTTCGACGAGTTGTTCGCGGTCAACGTGAAGGGTCTCATTTACGGCATCCGCGCGGCTGTGCCGGAGCTACGCAAGACCAAGGGTTCGATCGTCGTCACGGCTTCGGTGGCGGGCCAGAATTCGGGCGGCGGCGGCGCCATCTACACCGCCTCGAAGCATGCGGTCGTCGGGCTGGTGCGCGAGCTGGCGGTCGAGCTCGCGCCCGATGTCCGCGTCAACGGCGTCGCGCCCGGCGGCACCCTGACCGATTTGCGGGGCCTGCAGTCGCTCGGCAACGACGACCGCTCGCAATTCTCTGCCCCCGACATGGCCGAGCGGCTGCGCGCCGCCAACCCACTGCATGTTGCACTCGAACCCGCCGACCTCGCCGGCGCCTATCTCTATCTCTCGTCGCGGCGCGACGCGCGCGGCGTCACCGGCACGATCGTGACGGTCGATGCCGGCGCGCTGCTACGCCGGCCGCGGCCGCCCTCGCCGCACGGAGGACGTTGACGTGACAATCGACACGAACGGTCTCGTCGACCCCGAGCAGGGCCTCGTCAGCCGCCGCATCTTTACAGAGCCGAACATCTACGAGCGGGAGCTGCAGCAGATCTTCGCGCGCTGTTGGCTGTTCCTGTGCCACGACAGCCAGATCCCGCTGCCCGGCGATTTCCTGACGACGTACATGGGCGAGGACCCGGTGCTCATCGCGCGCGACGGCGAGGACACGGTACGCGCCTTCCTCAACGTCTGCCGCCATCGCGGCAACCGGCTATGCCGCGCCGACATCGGCAACGCCTCGAGCTTCACCTGCGCCTATCACGGCTGGACCTACCGCAACGACGGCAAGCTCACCGGCGTGCCGTACCTGAAGGAGGCGTATCACAGCGAACTCGACCGCGAGCACTGGGGCCTCTTGCCGGTGGCGCAGCTCGACCACTACAAGGGCCTGTGGTTCGCGACGTTCGACCCGGAGGCGCCGCCGCTCCGTGAATATCTCGGCGAGATGGTGTGGTATCTCGACGCCTTCTTCGACCGCTGCGAGGG
>JAFMSA010000876.1 GCA_017353855.1 Alphaproteobacteria bacterium | reverse complement strand
GCCCGGCTGACCATGCCGAGCCGCTCCTGCAGCGCCAGATCGTTGACCTTGTAAACGACACCGTCGATGTCGTAGGGCAGTGATGCGCGCTCAGCCGCGATCTCGCGGTAATAAGCAAGCGCCTCGTCGACACCCCGGCACAACCGCGAGCGTTCGTTGACGGTGAAGCCCCAGCTGCGAAACCGCGCCAGCGCCTGGTTGTGCGTGCTGGCGAACGGCGCGGTCGTGTCGCCCCAGGCATAGGCGAAGAATTTCAATGGGCGCCGGGCAGTAATCGCCGGATCCAGCTGGCGCAGCGAGCCGGCCGCGGCGTTGCGCGGATTGGCAAAAACGGACTCGCCCGCGGCCGCGCGTTCCTCGTTCAACGCAAAGAAACCGGCACGTTCCAGATAGACCTCGCCGCGGATCTCGATAAGCTCGGGCCAACCCTCGCCTGCCAGCATTTCCGGGACGTTATCCAGAGTGCGGATGTTGGCCGTCACATTCTCTCCGCTGACGCCGTCACCCCGTGTCGCGCCCAGAACGAGCCGGCCCTTCTGATAACGCAGTGCGATCGACAGCCCGTCGATTTTCGGCTCGGCCATGATCTCGATCCTGTCTTCGGCAACGAGCGTTTCGGTCGCGGTTCGCCGGAAGAAGTTGCGAACCCCGGCGAAGAAGTCCCGCACATCGCCTTCCTCGAAGGCATTTTCGAGCGACAGCATCGGCCGCGTATGGGTCACCTTGGCGAACCCTGCGGCGGGCGCCGCCCCGACCCGGCGGGCCGGGCTGTCGGAACGGATCAGCTCCGGAAATCGCGCCTCGATCGCCGCGTTGCGCCGGCGCAGCGCATCGTACTCGGCATCCGATATCTCCGGCGCCGCGTCCGTGTAATAGAGCCGGTCATGCCGCGCGATCTCCTGCGCCAGCGCGGCGAGCTCGGCCCTGGCCTCCTCCTCCGTCAATAACGCGACGGGCCGCAACGCGGGCTCCTCCCCGCGTTGCCGCGGGATCGTCGATGCCGTCATACGCGGCCCCGGGCGATCAGGCTCGCCGCCGCGGCGCGGGCTTCGGCGGTGACATCGCGGCCGGACAACATGCGGGCGATCTCCTCCTGTCTGGTATCCTGATCAAGCTCCTCGACACGGGTGACGGTCTCGCGCGCGGAAAGGCGCTTGGCGACCCGCCAATGATACGCGCCGCGCGCCGCGACCTGTGGCGAGTGCGTCACGACCAGAACCTGCAGGCTGGTGCCGAGGCGCTGCAGACGCTCGCCGACGGCAGCGGCAACGGCGCCGCCGATGCCGCTGTCGACCTCGTCGAAGATCAAGGTCGGCACCAGGGACGTGCCGGCGAGGACCAGCTTCACAGCCAACATGAAGCGCGACAACTCACCGCCGGAGGCAATGCGCGCAAGCGGTCCGAACCCGGAACCGGGGTTGGTCGTCACCTCGAAATGCACGCGTTCGCAACCGTGCTCCCCCCATTCCGCCTCCGCGAGCGGGGTCAGCACGGTACGGAACCGTGCCTTGTCGAGACGCAGCGGCTCCAGTTCGGCGGCCACGCCCGCATCGAGCCGGGCGGCGGCGGCCGTCCGCGCTTGCGTTACCGAGCGGGCCGCGGCGATGAAACGGGTGCGCGCCTCCGTGGCGGCGCGCGCGAGATGCTCGGCACCCTCCTCCCGCGCTTCGATCTCCGAGAGCCGGCCCGCAATCTGCTCGCGCCGGTCCGGCAGATCGGCAACCGCCACCCGGTGCTTGCGCGCCGCCGCGCGCAACGCAAAAAGCCGCTCCTCGACGCTTTCGAGTTCGCGCGGGTCATGCTCGAGCC
>JAFMSA010000314.1 GCA_017353855.1 Alphaproteobacteria bacterium | reverse complement strand
CGCTAACCGGTTCACGCCGCTCTCGCCGCAGCGCTCGCGCCGCCCGGCCCGGCTATTTTACCATATATGGCAGCAAGCCGAGAAACCGCGCGCGCTTGATCGCCTGCGCCAGCTCGCGCTGCCTCTTCGTCGAGACGGCCGTAATACGGCTCGGAACGATCTTACCGCGCTCGGAAATGAACCGCTGCAACAGCTTGACATCCTTGTAGTCGATCCTGGGCGCGTTCGGGCCCGAAAACGGGCATGATTTGCGGCGCCGGAAAAACGGACGGCGCACCGGGGCGCGCGCGGAACTGCCGCCGTGGCTCTCCACTTACGCCTCCACCGGTTCGGGAACCCGACGCTCGGCCGGACGCTCAACTGGACGCTCGGATCCCTCGCGCGCCTCGGCCGAACGCTCCCGCTCCGCGGCACTACGCCGCTGCCGGTCCTCGCGGCTGCCGCGGCTCTGCATCACCACCGAGGGCCCCTCCTCCAGCGCATCAACCCGAAGAGTCAAGTAGCGGATGACATCTTCGTTGATCCGCATTGTCCGCTCGAGTTCGGCGATCGCGGTCGAGGGTGCTGCAATGTTGAGCATGACATAATGGCCCTTGCGGTTTTTTCGCATCCGGTAGGCCAGGTTGCGCAGACCCCAATATTCGCGTTTCTTGATCTCCCCGCCGTTATCGGAGATCAGCTGAGTGAAAGCATCGGCGAGGGCGTCGACCTGCACGCCCGAGATATCTTGACGCGCGATGAAGACATTTTCATATAGCGGCATACTTATCAGATCCCTTGTGGCTGATGATGACCCGGGGCAATGGCGCCCACCGGGTCGAGCCGGCCGAGGCCGGCAAGGGTGAAGACCGTTACTATATAGGAACCCGGTCTCGGCACAACACCAGCCTGCAACGCCTTCTTGACACCGACACAGGCACCGTTAAGACCACACGGCCGGCGCCGGCCGGCAGGGGGACGACTGCCAAACAGGGGAACGCGCACCGAATGAAGCGGGCATTTGTATTTCCGGGTCAGGGTTCACAATTCGTTGGTATGGGGATGGCGCTTGCCGCTGCCTTTGCTCCGGCGCAAAGGCTCTTCGAGGAAGTCGATGACGCTCTGTCGCAGGATCTGTCCCGGTTGATGTTCGAAGGGCCGCAAAGCGATCTCACTCTGACCGAAAATGCCCAACCGGCGCTGATGGCGGTCAGTCTCGCGGTCATCCGCGTGCTCGAAGAGGAGGATGGTTTCAGTCCCGCTCGCGACCTTGGCTTTGTCGCGGGACATTCTCTGGGCGAATACTCGGCCCTCGCGGCGGCGGGCGCGCTTAGCGTCGCTGACGCGGCGCGGCTGCTCAAACTTCGCGGGCGGGCAATGCAACGCGCCGTTCCGGTCGGCGAGGGCGCCATGGCGGCCTTGCTCGGGGTGGATGTCGGGCAGGCTCAGGTGATCGCCAGGAAAGCCGCGCGCGGCGAGAACGGCTCGAGCGAGGTATGCGCGATCGCAAACGACAACGCACCCGGGCAGGTCGTTATCAGCGGACACTGCCGGGCGGTCGAGCGGGCTGTCGCGATCGCCCGGGCGCATGGGGCCCGGCGATCCATTAAGCTACCAGTTAGTGCCCCCTTCCACTCCGCACTGATGGCACCGGCTGCCCGTGTGATGGAAGAGGCCCTCGATCGCGTAGCACTCAACCCGCCGGTCGTCCCGCTCGTCGCGAATGTTTCGGCAGCAGCGACGAGCGAGCCTCGCAGGATCAAGCGCGGTCTCGTCGAGCAGGTGACGGCGATGGTGCGGTGGCGGGAGAGCGTTCTGTTTCTCAAATCCGCAGGTGTCGAGGAGGTCGTCGAAATCGGGGCGGGGCACGTGCTCGCAGGGCTCGTCAAACGGGTCGACCCGGAGATCTCGGTGTGCTCGCTCGGAACACCCCCCGAGCTCGAAGCTTTCATGAAACGACTTTCCGTGCTTCCCCGGGTCGCTCGCAGCGAGGACAATCGCCTCGGCTCCTCCTGCGCTCGGCGCGGCGGGTGAGGGACGTTGCTCGCAGGACCCCAAAGCCGGACATAAAAGGGTGGGGCTAAGCGGTGTTCGATCTGTCAGGCCAAGCGGCGCTCATTACCGGAGCCTCCGGAGGGATCGGAAGGGCGATAGCAAAAGCCCTGCACGCGCAGGGGGCGGAATTAATGCTGTCCGGGACGCGCGCGGACAGGCTCGCTGCGCTCGCCGCTGAACTCCGCGAGCGCGTTCACGTCGGGCAGGCCGACCTGGCCGATCCGGCGAGCGCGGATCGGCTGGCCCGGCACGCCGAAACGGCAATGGGCCGGATCGATATCCTCGTCAACGCCGCAGGAACCACCCGCGACGCGCTCGCGCTGCGGCTCGACGACGAGGCTTGGCAAGCCATATTGGAGATCAATCTCACGGCCGTGTTCCGGCTGACGCGCGCTGTGCTGCGCGGCATGGTTCGGCGGCACCACGGCCGTATCGTCGCCGTGACCTCGCTCGTCGCGGTGAGCGGCAACCCGGGACAGGCAAACTACGCCGCCGCAAAAGCCGGAATTATCGGCATGTCGAAGTCGATTGCCGCCGAGGTCGCCGGACGCGGCATCACCGTGAACTGCGTTGCACCCGGCTTCATCGAGACCCCGATGACCGGAAAGTTGAGCGAACAGCAGCGCGCACGGCTCGCCGCGGCGATTCCCGTCGGGCGGTTCGGCGCCCCCGAGGACGTCGCCGCGGCGGTCGTTTATCTCGCGAGCGCCGAGGCCGCCTACGTCACCGGGCACACCTTGCACATCAATGGTGGTATGGTCATGGTATAATTTGATCTGCCGTTCCGCGGCCCAGCCGATTTGGCAGTGCGCGGAGAAACATGCTATGTGACGGTGCCGTGACTCACGCGTTCGACGCGGTGCCGGATGGCAGCACCTATAGTGGCGCATGGCGCCAGAGCGCCCTGTGCGTAATCGACATTCCAGCAAGCCATTGAGGGAAAGAACGGATGAGTGACGTCGCTGATCGGGTCAAGAAGATCGTCGTCGAGCACTTGGGCGTCGATGAGGCGAAAGTGACCGAGAACGCCAGCTTCATCGACGATTTGGGCGCCGACAGCCTCGATACGGTCGAGCTCGTCATGGCCTTCGAGGAAGAGTTCGGGTGCGAAATCCCGGACGATGCGGCCGAGAAAATCGTGACGGTCAAGGATGCGGTCAGCTTTATCGAATCGCATAGTTGAAGCCCTGGATCCGTTCTCCTACTCCATCTTTTTTTGCCCGGTTTGCTCCGCCGTGAGCGACGGTCGCCGGGACGGTTGGCGATCATAGAATGCGACGCGTCGTCGTGACCGGGATGGGGCTCGTGACGCCCCTCGGCATTGGCCTGGAACATAATTGGAAGAGCCTGATTTCCGGTGCGTCGGGAATCCGCTCGATCCAAACCTTCGATGTCGCCGACCTGCCGGTCAAGATCGCGGCACAGGTTCCGCTCGGCGATGCTGCCTCAGGGTTTTTCAACGCGGACGATTGGGTGCCGCCCAAGGATCAGCGCAAGATGGACGGGTTTATCGTCTATGCGCTGGTAGCAGCCGCGCAGGCGGTCGAAGATGCCGGTTGGATCCCCGAGGACCAAGGGGCACGCGAACGGACCGGTGTGATGATAGGCTCCGGGATCGGCGGTCTGCCGGGGATCACCGAAGGGGCGTTGACCCTGCACGAACGGGGTCCCCGGCGGCTTTCGCCGTTCTTTATTCCCGCCAACCTGATCAATCTCGCCTCGGGCCACGTCTCGATCCGCTACGGGTTCACCGGACCCAATCATGCGGTCGTGACGGCGTGCTCGACCGGCGCGCATGCCATCGGCGACGCCGCACGGCTCATCATGCTCGACGACGCCGATGTGATGGTGTGCGGCGGGACGGAGGCGGCGGTTTGCCGGCTGGGTCTTGCGGGCTTTGCCTCGGCCCGCGCGCTGTCGACGGGGTTCAACGATGATCCGCCTCGCGCGTCGCGTCCTTGGGACCAGAAACGCGACGGGTTCGTGATGGGGGAGGGCGCCGGGATCCTCGTGCTCGAAGAGTATGAGCATGCCAGGCAACGCGGCACCAAGATTTATGCCGAGGTGATCGGCTACGGCATGTCGGGCGACGCCTTCCATCTGACGGCTCCCGCGGAGGACGGCAACGGGGCGTTCCGCTCGATGCGCAACGCACTCAAGCGGGCGGGCATCGGACCGGAAAAGATCGATTACATAAACGCGCACGGAACCTCTACGCCCCTCGGCGATGAAATCGAGCTCGGCGCGGTCAAGCGTCTGTTCGGCAGGCACGCCTACGAATTGTCGATGTCATCGACAAAGTCGGCGATCGGGCATCTGCTCGGTGCCGCCGGCAGCGTCGAAGCGATCTTCTCGATCCTCGCGATCCGCGACGGCGTCGTACCTCCGACCCTCAACCTCGAAAATCCATCCCTATCCTGTGATATTGATCTGGTGCCGAAACGAGCAAAGCAACGCAGGGTGGATTATGCGCTCTCCAACTCCTTCGGTTTTGGCGGCACGAATGCCTCTCTCATCTTTGCCGGCCCACCGTAAGCATGTGAGCGCACCCGAACCCGGCGATTAGTTCTCGATGCGCAGCTTCCTTCGCCTCTTGGCCGCCGCAGTTGCCACGATCTCCTTAGCGCTGGCGATCCTCACTGGCACGGGTTTGTGGCTCTATCGAGACGCGAACGTTACCGGCCCTCTGAGCCAGCCGCTCACTGTCGTGATCCCGCCGCACACCGGCTTGACGGAGATTGCCGCGCTGCTGGCCGAGCGCGGGGTAATCCGACATCCGCGCTCGTTCGAGCTGGCCGCCACTTTGTCGGGCCGCGGTTCCGCACTGCGAGCCGGCGAATATGAGTTTCCCGCAGGAGCCAGTGCGCTCGACGCGATGGACATCATCGCCGGCGGCAAAACCGTCAAGCACCGACTTACGGTCCCCGAGGGGCTCACCAGCGCCGAGATTGTGGCCCTCGTGCGGAACGCACCCGCACTCGACGGCGATGCCGGGGCGCCGCCCGCCGAGGGTGAACTGATGCCCGAGACCTACGTCTACGAGTACGGCGATCACCGCACGGACATAATCCGGCGCATGGAACGCCAAATGACGCGCGCCCTTGCCGAGGCCTGGGCGGAGCGCCGGTCGGACCTGCCCCTTTCGACGCCGCACGACCTGCTCACCCTTGCCTCGCTTGTCGAACGGGAAGCCTCACGTGACGATGAGCGAGCCCGTATCGCGGGTGTTTTCGTCAATCGATTGCGTCGGGGGATGCCTCTGCAATCGGACCCGAGTGTGATCTATGCCCTGAGCGACGGGGGCACCAAGAAGCTCAATCACCAATTGACCCAGAGCGATCTCGCGTTCACATCACCCTACAATACCTATGTGACCAAAGGCCTGCCTCCCGGCCCGATCGGGAATCCGGGCATGTCGGCGCTACGCGCCGCGGCGCGGCCCGCGTTCACGGACGAGCTCTACTTTGTTGCCGACGGCTCCGGCGGGCATGTTTTCGCCAGGACACTCGCAGACCATCATCGAAACGTCGCCCTCTACCGGCACAATGCACGCTCTGAACCCCAGGGTGAGGCATTGATACACCCGGTGCCCGAGAGCGCCGGTCACCGGCCCGAATAGCCGCTCGGCATTTCCGGGGGCCCAGCACGCCGCAGCGTTGTTGCCGCAACCGGGCATCAGTATAA
>JAFMSA010000313.1 GCA_017353855.1 Alphaproteobacteria bacterium | reverse complement strand
CGCCCGACAGCCAGGGCCTCGGCATCGGCCGCCGACTGGTGGAGCGGCTGCTGGCCGACGCCGCCCCTCGCTCGGTCATGCTGCTATCGACGCCGCCCGGCCGACCGCTCTATGAGAGGCTGGGTTTCGTCGAGGTCGGCGCGGTCTGCCAGCACCAGGGCGAGTACAGTGCTGGACGGCATCTGGATCCACGGATCCGCGCGGCGACATCCGAGGATCGGTCCGCCGTGCTGTGCCTGGACACGGCGGCGTTCGGTGTCCCGCGGCTCGCCGTCCTTGAGCACCTGCTGGCGGTGGGCCGGGCTTTCGTGCTGGTCGAGGATCGCAAGGTGACCGGCTATGCCATCGAGCGCGCCTTCGGCCGCGGGTCGGTCATCGGTCCGGTGGTAGCGGCGACCGAGCCCGATGCGATTGCACTGTTAAACGCCGCTGCGCGTCCGGGCTTCGTGCGCGTCGACCGGGCGTCGGAGGCGGCGAATATTGGCCGCCACCTGATGGCGTGCGGGCTGGGGCTGGACAATGAGTCGCCGGCCATGCTGCGCGGCAACTGGCCGGCGTCGACTGCGCCGCAGCGCATCTACGCGCTCGCCAGCCACGCCTTGGGTTAGACGTATGCACCGGATCATTGTTATCGGCCGCGGACTGGTCGGCAGCGCCGCCGGCCGCCACCTGTCGGCACTGACCGACGGCGTGACTATCCTCGGCCCGGACGAACCGCGACCGCGCCGCGCATACCGACGTGTTTGCCAGTCATTACGACGAGGGCCGCATTACGCGCGTGGTCGACCGGGACCCGGCCTGGGCGGTGACGGCGAAGCGCTCGATCGAGCGCTATGCCGAAATCGAGACCCGCAGCGGCATCCGGTTTTTCACCAATGCCGGCTATCTCGGGATCGGCACCGCCGGCTCAGAGCGCCTCGACCGCTCCGGGTCGGTGGCACGGATGCTCGACATCGACACCACGCGGCTCGACGCCGCCGGCATCGCGGCCCGGTTCCCGTTCCTGGCCGTGGCGGACGGCGCCGAGGGCCTGTGCGAGGGCGGCCGCGCCCCCCGGCTACCTCAGTCCGCGGGCCATGGTCCGCGCGCAGATCGAAGTCGCACGGCAACAGGGCGCCACGATTGTTGCTGACGAGGCCGCTTCTTTGCGCCCGATCTCAGGGGGCATCGAGTTCGATACCGCCCACGGCGTTACATTACACTGCGGGCTGAGCGGGTGCTGGTTGCTGCAGGCGCCTTTACCGATGTCTGCGGCCTCTTGCCGGTCGACCTGAAGCTGCGGGTGTTCGGCAGGACCGTGGTCCTGGCGCATATCGATAACGGGCTGCTGGCCGAACTCGGCGGCATGCCGGCCCTCATCGATGCCGAGCCCGGCGCCTACATCCGGCCGCCGATCTGCTATCCGGATGGTCGCCACTACCTGAAGATCGGCATCGGGAGTTGCGGTCGCTGCCGGATTTGATAGGCTGGTTCAAGAACGCGGGCTCGGCGGAAAACCGCCGCGACTTCCAGGCGTTCCTCACCCGGCTAATTCCGGCGCTCGACCGCTGCCCGCACTGGCACACGGACACCTGCGCTGTGACCTGGACGGCGATCGGCCTGCCCTACATCGACTACGTGCTGGACGACCGCATTGCCGTCGCGGTCGTCTGCAGCGGCAAGGGGGCGAAGTCCTCCGACGACTGGGGCTGGCTCGCCGCCCGGCTGGTGGCGGGACTGGAATGCGACCACCCAGTGAGCCGAGACCGGCTCCGGTAGCCTGCGGAAATGCGATAGGCAGACCGTCACGCGGAACGGTCTTTATCGGCGCGATCTCGTCGGTTAGGAGGCGAATACCAATCGGCCGGTTTCGGCGCAAGTGACCCGTTCAGGACCGGACTCGTGAAAGGTCGAGTTTCCACCCCTTCTGCGAAAATTACTGTATGGCGCAAGCGATCTCCAGAGAATATGCCGCGTTTACCTTCCGATCTTTCTACTAATGTTCAGCGACGCTTTCGGTCGGTGACGACGCCCGCGCTAGGACGGCGAGGCCAGTTTATTCCGTCTCACTCATCGCCAGCCGCAAGCCCGATAGGTAGAACTCGCGCTGCTCCGGATCGCGCCAATGATCCGCAGTCGGCAGCAGGACTGGCGTCAGGGCGCGCAGCCGTTTGATGATCAGTTTTGCCTCGTCCAATTCGCCCAGATGCGCGTAACAGGCAGCGAGCCAGCGGTTCGTCGGGACCCAATCCGGATTCTCTTGTAGTGACAGCAACAATAGGGTCCGCGCCTGGTCTAAGCGCCGAGCGAAGAAATGGGCTATGCCCTTCGGCAACGATGTTTCGCCTCTAGGATCGCGTGGATCGAGCCGCAACGCTCTCTCGAGATGATCGATCGCGATGTCGGGCGAACCGCCTGCCCACAATCTTAACCACCCGCTCCATCGCCATCCATCGGCGAAGCTCGGATTGATCTGTAGTGATCGATCCATGAGGGCTGCTGCGGCATCAATGGCCTCGCCGCAGGCGGCGAGGACATATGCGGCTCGACCGAGCGTCTCGGCATCGTCGCTGGCGTTGCTAACGGCTCGGCGGGCAAGCGAGATAGCCCTTTGGCGGCTTGCCTCAGGGTCATCGGTCCAACCACAACCGTAGAGCGCCATATGGTACCAAGCGGATAACGCGAGGGCTGGGCCGTACGCAGGAGCCTGCTTGATTACGGCGCTCAACCGATCGAGTGCCTCCCTGTAATCCTGCTTCTCCCACGCGTAATTTGCCCGACGCGCGCGTAGATAAAGCTCGTAAGCTGTCGGATCACGGCTTGGCCGTTCCACCGCTCGCCGCATTTCTGCGGCCCGCAATGTTGGCTCGATGACCCCGGCGACACTAATCGCCACTTGGTCCTGCAGATCGAAGACGGCTTCGAGCGAGCCATCAAAGCGGTCGGCCCAGAGATGCGCGCCGGTCTCGGCCTCGATCAACAGAGCAGTGATGCGGACCCGGTCTCCGGCTTTCCTGACCGAGCCTTCCAGCACATACCGCACGCCAAGTTCGCGGCCCACCTGCTTTAGGTCAACCGCGCGGTCCTTGTAAGTGAAGCTGGAGTTTTGGGCGATGACGAACAGCCAGCGGATGCGGGAGAGCGCGGTGATGATCTCCTCGACCATGCCGTCGGCGAAATACTCCTGCTCGGGGTCGCCCGACATGTTCTGGAACGGCATCACGGCAATCGAGGGCTTGTCGGGCAGCGGCAGCTGCCGCGCCAAGGAACCTTCGGCCAGTTGAGCCGATCGCAAGCCGGTCAGATTTGCCAGTCGATAACCACGGCCTGGGACGGTAACGACAAGGCTGTGCCCTTCGCCATGTTCGTCCAGGGCCTTCCGCAGCGCCGAGACATGGACGTGCAGGTTTCCCTCTTCGACTATGCGACCGGGCCACAGCCGCGTCATCAGTTCGTCCTTGCTGACGACTTCGCCCTTCGCCTCGGCCAGCGCACAAAGGATATCGAGGGCGCGGCGGTGCAAGGGCACCGGCACTTCGTCGCGCAACAATTCGCGCTGGCCGGGGTAGAACCGGAAGCGCCCGAAGCTAATCTCCTCGCTACCCATCGAATTCGACAGAAACCCGAGCGATTCCCAATTTTTTAGACCCTTAAACAGCGACATTAAGACAGCCCAACCATACCGTCTACATCGGCATCGCAATGTGAACTATCTTGCATCGTGCCGGAGACAAGCGGTGCCACAGCCCAGGGGATACCCGAATGCTGCGCACCTATCTTGTTTTGTTCAGTTGCCAAGCGGCCGGAGACGTCATCCACCAGGCATCGGGCATCCCGCTGTCCGGTCCGATCATCGGTATGATCGTGCTCCTCGCCGCGTTGACAGTGCGCGGCGGTGCATCGGATGAGTTCTGCCAGTCGGGACAAACAACGCTCGGCTATTTGTCGTTGTTTTTTGTTCCGCCGGGTGTCGGCATCATACAGTACCTGCCGCTGCTTCGCGCCCACTGGCTGCCGGTCCTGCTGGCGCTGATCGTCTCGACCGCCCTTGCGATGGCCAGCGGGGCGCTGGTCATGCAATCAGTCGAGCGGCTGCGACAGCGCCACCGCACTCCGATTATGCTCAATGCGTCAGCCGGCGGAGAGGCATGATGACCTCGGTCGGCACCATCGCCCTGCTGGCGCAAAATCCAGTGTTCGGCGTAGCGGTCACGTTGCTCGCTTACGAGATCGGCCGCTGGGCACAGAGCCGCTGCGGCGGCTGGCCGCTGGCCAACCCGGTGCTGATCGCAATCGTGCTGATTGTGGCCGGGCTCAAACTCTGCGGCATCCCCTACGACACCTATATGAAAGGCGGCGGGCTGATCCAGTTTCTGCTATGCCCGGCCACCGTCGCGCTTGCCTTGCCCATCTATGCCAATGCAGCACGCATCCGCGGTGCTGCCGCCGGCATCGCGGCGGGGGTTGCCGTCGCCGCGACGGTCGCCTGCGCAAGTGCAGTCGGCATTGCCTGTGCGCTGGGTGCCCCTAACGATCTTCTACGGTCGATCGCGCCGAAATCGGTGACCACGCCGATCGCCATCGGCATCAGCCAGGAGATTGGCGGCCACCCTTCGCTGACCGCCGTACTGGTGATCACCGGCGGGATCATCGGCGCGATGCTGTCTGGTCGGCTTTACGACTGGATCGGGGTGCGCGATTGGGAGGCGCGCGGGCTCGCCACCGGTATTGCCGCGCACGGGATCGGAACCGCACAAATGCTGTCGGTCAACGAGACAGCGGGTGCTTTCGCCGGCCTGGCGATCGGCCTCACCGGACTGTTCACCGCCGTCGTGCTGCCTTGCGCCGCCCATCTGCTGTGATCCCCGGGGGCTAGGGATGAGTACCTTTGCCCTGCTACTTTTGGGCTCCGCGGCCGGAGCAGGTGCCGGTTTGCTGGCCGGGCTAGTCGGTATCGGTGGCGGGATCGTTGTGGTTCCCGTCGTCTACTATGGACTGATGAGCAGCGGTGTGGCGGCGGACGAGGCGGTACATGTTGCTGTCGCGACATCTCTTGCCGCGATCTTGCCAGCGGCGGTCGTTTCGTTTTTCGCGCACCGTCGGGCCGGAAATACCGACTTCGCGTTCTTACGCGATTGGGGGCCGGGCATCGCAATCGGCGTCGTCGCCGCTCAGTTTGCTGCTCCGCACGTGCGCGGCGCCCTTATGACCGCAATCTTTGCCGCGATATGCCTTGTCTTCGCCGTTCGCTTTGCCTTCCCACAGCGCTTTCATCCGATCGCGGAGCAACCTCCCGGCGGCGGGTTTCGCCATACGGCCGCCGTGATGATCGGGGTTACCTCGGGGTTTGCCGGGATCGGCGGCGGCATCCTGACCAACATTGTGATGACGCTGTCTGGGCTGCCGATGCACAAGAGCATCGGCCGCGCCGCGGCTGCTGGCATCGTGGTCAGCCTTCCTGCGACGCTCGCGGCCGCGCTTGCCTCCGACGCGCATCATACGTTCGAGCTAGGCAGCATCGATCTGACGATGTGGGCTTGTATCGCGCCCGCGCAGGCTGTCGCGGCGTGGTTCGGTGCGCGCGTAGCTCCGCTCGTATCCGCCGAGCATTTGAGCCGCGTCTTCGCGATCGCGCTAACGGTCACGGGGGTTACCATGTTGCATTCGAGCTTGGCCTAGCCGCGGCACTTTATCGGTTTCCTGGTGCCTGCTGCATGATCGCGGTGGCGCTGTGCTGGGCTC
>JAFMSA010000312.1 GCA_017353855.1 Alphaproteobacteria bacterium | reverse complement strand
GGGAGGCAACGCCAAGAAAATACGACAGCTGTCTGGATCCCTTATGACCTCCTTCAGTCCGCGTGAGATTGTCTCCGAGTTAGATCGCTTTATCGTCGGCCAGCACGAAGCCAAGCGTGCCGTCGCGATTGCTCTGCGGAACCGCTGGCGACGCCAGCAGCTCAGTCCCGAACTGCGTGAGGAGGTGCTGCCCAAGAACATTCTGATGATCGGGCCGACAGGCTGCGGCAAGACGGAGATCTCGCGGCGTCTGGCGAAGCTCGCGCAAGCGCCGTTTGTCAAGGTCGAAGCGACCAAATTCACCGAGGTCGGCTATGTCGGGCGCGATGTCGAGCAGATCGTCCGCGATCTCGTCGAAATTTCGATCGGCATAACCCGCGAGCGGCTGCGCAAGGAGGTCGAGCCCAAAGCCGAAATCGCCGCCGAAGAGCGTGTGCTCGACGCGCTGGTCGGCGCCGGCGCCAGCGCAGATACTCGCCAGAAGTTCCGCAAGATGCTGCGCGAGGGCGCCCTCGACGATCGCGAAGTCGAGATAGCGGTCCAGGAGAATGCCGCGGCCAGCCTGCCTACATTCGAGATCCCGGGCCTGCCCGGCGCACAAATGGGGATGCTCAATCTCGGCGATATTTTCGGCAAGGCCTTCGGCACGCGCTCGAAACCGAAGCGGATGAGCGTCGCCGACAGCCATCGCGTGCTGGTCGCCGAAGAGAGCGATAAGCTGCTGGATCAGGACATTGTAGTGCGCGAGGCAACCGCCGCCGCCGAACAGAACGGCATCGTGTTTATCGACGAGATCGACAAGATCTGCGGGCGCAGCGAGCGCCTCGGCGGCCCCGACGTCAGCCGCGAAGGTGTCCAGCGCGATCTTCTGCCGCTGATCGAGGGCACCACGGTTGCTACAAAGCACGGCGCCGTCAAAACGGATCACATCCTGTTCATTGCCTCGGGCGCTTTCCATCAAACCAAACCGTCCGATCTGCTGCCGGAACTGCAGGGCCGGCTGCCGATCCGGGTCGAGCTGAAGGCGCTCGACCGTAGCGACTTTCGCCGCATTCTGGTCGAGCCGGAAGCCAGTCTGATCAAACAGTACAAGGCGCTGCTCGCGACCGAGGGGGTCACGCTCGATTTTGACGAGGCCTCGATCGACGAACTTGCGTTGCTGGGCGAGGAGATCAACGCGTCGATCGAGAACATCGGCGCACGACGACTGCACACGATTCTCGAACGGCTGCTCGAAGAGATAAGCTTTACCGCCTCCGACCGTCCCGAGGGGACGCATGTCGTGATCGACCGGGCCTATGTCCGCGATCGGGTCGGCGCGCTCGCTCAGAACGCCGACCTCTCCAAGTTCATCCTGTGATTCATTCACGCCCCGCGGGCGGGGTCACCGCACCGTATCGGGATCCCGCCACGCGCCGGCAGCTTACGGCGGCGCCCAATGCTGCGAGATCGCGGCAATGGCCTGCTCGTCGCGGGCAGCCGGATACCCGCGGCAGCACTGGATACGCCCCTGCGCTTCGCGTCGAAGCGGCCCGGGGGTGTCGCCCGCCCGCCGCTGTCGGATTGCCGACAGGGTGACGACGTATCGCGGGAGCGCGATCCTCTGCGCAGCCCGCTGCTGCTGCCGGCGGGGCACGTCGGCCGCGTGCTGCGGCATCGTCCGCCGACAAAGGCGAGGCACGCTGCACATCCAAACCCACCCTGCGGGCCCCTCGCGATACCGCTCTCGGTCAGCCCCGTGCCCCCGACCGGTTCCGCACCGCCGTTGACCCGACGGGCCGCTGTGCGTTCTCTCGTCCTCATCGCCCGCCTCGGGCGGAAAGGTCGGGAACAAGCTCGGGGGGTCATCGAGCGCACCGAGTGATTGACCGTCCATCGTCGATTTTTTGCATGGGAAAACGTCGATCACGCGCGTGTCGTCTCCCCGGCGCCGCTGCGCCTCGGCCTCTCGGGTCAGAGCCTCCGGTGGTTTATCGCGACCGCATCGGCGAAACCTGCCGCGTCCCTACAATCCCGCCCGTCAGCGGTTCTGTGCGCCGCAGATGCGGGTCGACGATGCGATCCTGAACAACAATGCTATGGTGCGGCGCCGCACGGCTTTACCGGCTCACTCCGCCGAATATCCGACGGGCCCCAACGATCCTGGCCCGAAAGTATGGGGCTGAGGGCATTGGCGTTCCGCAACGCTTGGCGAAGGCCGCCCTGAGGGCCCGTCGGATCACGAGGCCGGGCCCAATCCGCATCAATCGCGGCGATAGGGGTAGCAGCGGCCCCTCTCAAGCGCGAGGCCGTAATGCTGACCGAGTGCTCGAATGGCATCGGCGTGGTCGACATAAGGGTCCGCGTTAGCCATACCGACGATGATCGGCCGGAAGGTGCGGTCATCGCGCCCGCCCGGCGGCAGCATAGCCGTCACCAGAGGGTTGCCCTCGTCGTCACGCAAAGTCAGGAATAGCGGCATCTCGCGCTGGACGTGCGCTTTGAGCCCGATTTCCTGCTCGATATACACCTTGGAAATCGGTTGAAAGCTTTGCGTGGCCTTCTCTTGCTCTTTGCGGAAGAACTTTTCGACGGCATGGCGCATGAGGTCGGATTCACTGGCGGCCTCGGCTTCGGTCTCGATGCGAAACCAGGTCTTTCCGCCCGACGCGTCGCAAACGTATCTCACGCATCCCTCCCACAATTCCAGTCACGATCCTGGGATCACGAACGATCGAGGACAGGTAGCGCATTGTCGGCAGAGGACGAGATGCCGGCAATGCCGGTTCGCAATCCACGCGCACGAGTATAGCAGGATTTTCCGCCGCGTAGCCCAGTTGTTACGGCTCGCTCGACGGCGAGAAGCCACGCCGCCGATCGTCGGGTGCCGGATTGTCCGTCCACTCCCGCCACAGTGAAATCAATGCGGCCATTACGGCGGGGCCGAGGAACAGTCCGATGATCCCAAAACTCTCCAGTCCGCCCAGAATCCCCAGCAGCACCCACAAAAACGGGAGGCGCGCGGACCCGCCGATGATGAGCGGGCGAATCACGTGATCTGCGACAAACACAACCGCGAGGCCAAAGCAAAACACCGCCACGCCGGCCACCGTGCTGCCGGTTCCGGCCAGGTATAAGGCCGCAGCGCCGAAGGCAACCGGCGCACCGAACGGAATGACGGCGAGCACGCCGGTCAGCGCCGCGACCGACACCGGATGAGACAAACCGGCGGCAATGTAGGCGACACCCATCACCGCCCCCTCCCCGAGCCCGACCAGGACGAGGCCGGTTACCGTTGCCAGCACCGCCTGCACCATGTGCCTTCCGATCCGCTCTCCGTCGGGACCGAGAAGGCGATCGCTCAGCCGGATCAGCTGACGGCTGAACCGGGTCCCGTCGCGAAACAGGAAGAACAGGGTCAGCAGCGTGAAGCCGAAGAGAATCAGCCGGTGAGTGATCTCGGGTCCATATTCCCGGGCCGATGCAGCGAGCGAGCGCGTGTTGACGCGCCCCAGCAGCTCTCGGGCGGCGGCCGGATCGCTGAGATTGCTGCGCCACCACTCCGCCAGCGTATGACCGACCAGCGGCAGCTGTTGGACGCGGTCCGGCACGGCAATTCCGTTGCGCTGAGCCTCACCGAGAAAATGGATCACGACACGAATCTCGCGCGCGCCTTCGACCAGGACATAGACGAAAGGAGCCGCGAAGATAAGCCCGATCGCCACAGTCAGCAGGAATGCCGCAAGCACTCCGTTTTGTTGCCCCGAGCCTGCCCGCCCGAGCCGGTGGTTGAGCGGCCACAGCGCGATAGCCAATACGCCGGCCCAAGCAAGCGCGGGCAGGAAGCGGCGCAGGATCCATGTCCCGAGCAGCACCAGCGCAACAACCAGCACTACCCGCGCGATGCGCTGGAAGGCCGCCGCCCGCTCGGCCTCGTCTCGAGGTGCTGCCGAGCCAGAATTGCATTCCATTAAAGCTTGGCCTTCCTGAGGATCACGCCGCCCTCGAGCACTTATCCGAGCCGGTCGGCAATCTTATCGATGCCGTTTTCGCCCGACGCTTCGTCCTTTCGCCGCCCGGCGCGCCGCAGCCGCGACTGCGCCGATGATCCCGTCGCCGGCCTTGATCGGCGGCGCCTTGGGCGAGGACGATGCCTGTAAGGTGTACAGCGCCGGGTGTCGGATTGTCCGACCTGCTGTGCGAATTCGCCGGAAGGGATGCGGAAGGTGCACACGGTATAGGTGTTGCGCTGCCCGTTCTCTACCGTGTGCGACGGTACGCCGTCGCCGCGCACTGCTGCAAGAACCCTCACCGTTGTGGCCGACGAGATGGCCTGATGCGTGATAGCCCCGCTTTGTGCAGGTCTCGAGAGCGGTCCGCGCGATCGTCATTGGCATCGCTGCCTTCCCGTTCAGCAACTGTGCACCGGGGACGCCAGCACGCATGACGGCCCGGCGACCGCAGTCCGCCTGGAGACCTTCCGTGTACCGTTTGCTCCCCGCCGGCAAATTGATCGCGATGCGTGGCCTGTTCCCGCGATCGAAGCCTACCACATTAGCCACGTTATCCGCGTGCAGGAGGTCGGCCGATGATCGGCAGACGACGGGTGCTCGAGGTCCTTGGCGTGGCCGTCGCGGGGTTTTCGTTGCGGGGCCCGGGGTGGGCGTCAAACCTGCCGCCTACCCCGCGGCAGACCGCGGGCCCGTTCTATCCCATGGCGTTTCCGAGCGATGTGGACAATGACCTGGTGCTGGTCACCGGGCACAACAGTCCAGCCAAAGGAACCGTGACCCGTGTCTCGGGCCGGCTCCTCGATCCGGCCGGACGAGCGATCGCCGGGGCTCGTGTCGAGATCTGGCAGTGCGACGTAAACGGCCGATACCATTATGTTGACGACGATCGCACGGACCGGCCGATCGACGAGAATTTTCAGGGCTACGGGCAGACAGTCACCGACGACGCGGGCGCCTACCGTTTTCGCACGATCCGGCCCGTGCCCTATCCCGGACGGACCCCGCACATCCATTTCGCGGTGTCGGGATCCGGTCTGCAGCGTTTCACCACCCAGATGTACGTTGCCGGCGAGCCGCTCAATCAACGCGATGGTGTGCTGATGGGCGTGCGCGATCCCGCCGGGCGCGCTCGCCTGATCGTGCCCCTCCGCCCGGCTCCCGAGATCGAGGCGAACACCCTCGCCGGTACCTTTGACATCGTGCTCGGGTGAGCGGACGCGAAGCGCCAAGGCGCGGCTTCCCGCTGCCCCTTAACGGTCTGCCCGCGTGTAACCCCGGCAAGGGTGCGTCACTGTTGTGGCAAGCAGGCCGCCCCAAGCCGCCCGCACTGATCGCCGCACCCCATTCGGACGTACGGGCGATGTGAAAACCGGATCCGTCACGCCGCTCCCCCTCGATCGTTCCTGAACCGGCCGCAGCAGCGCAGCGGCTTGTACCCCCCTCTACAGTGCAGCAGCAGAAGGCCGGCCGGCGCAGGCGGTGCTCCATCCGGAAGCAAAATTGGACTGAAACTCAACGGCGTAGCGAATGCTAATAAGGGCTCCGGCTGCGGTGGCCCAGCCTGACGGCGCGCTCACCTCGAAGCATGCTCCTTGCGGCGCTTCAGCTGCGCGATTCTGACTCGCATCTCCGGGCCGGGCCAGTCTTCCAGGAGCCATTGCGGCAGCGGATCGTCAGGTCCGCTGACCGCGAGCGCTTCGTCCTCATCTTTGCGGCCATCCGGGAACAGCTCC
>JAFMSA010000311.1 GCA_017353855.1 Alphaproteobacteria bacterium | reverse complement strand
TGCGGCGTCCAGCACACGACCGCGCGGCCAATCGGGTTATCGGTGCGCTGCAGGATCCTGTCCGGAGGAACTGCAAGCCAGTTCTTGCCGACCAGGGCCTCGTAATGGTCGCCTTCAACCCGTGATTCGGTGGCGCGGCAGTCCGAGACCGAGCAGCACGATATGCTCGTGCCCGGCTGCAGCAGACTGCGAAACCAGGGTGCAAGCGCCGGGTCGGCATTTGGCGGCGGCTCGGCGCCGGCGGAAGCGGCGAGCAGGAGCCCTGCCACGAGCAAGAGGCGCCTCATCACTCCTGCTGCGTATGCCATCGCGCAGCTGCGCACGCCATTCGATTACGTCCGATCCGGGAGGTGCGACGCCAATATTAACCAACTTATCCCGGTGCCAGGTTCAAGCAGAATTTTGGGCGGCAGCGCTATTCCATAGGCAGGCCGGGGTGGACGGCCCGGCCGTCGCCGAGCGGCGTGAATTGCGGTGCCAGTGCCGGAATGGCAACCTCAGCCAGCATTTCGGGCGTCCATCCGCCTTGGCGGTGCACCATGCGTACCGGGCGCATATGGCCGTAGAGCGACAATTCGCCCGCCCGCTGGTGAAAGACCTGGCCGTTCACCTGGCTGGCCTGCTCGGAGGCGAGGAAGACGCAAAGCGGCGCGATGGCATCCGCCCGGCTGCGGCGCAGGCGCTCTTCGCGAAGTGCTGCAGCCTGCGGGTCTTTCGGCGCAGGGACGGAGCGTGTCATTCGGGTGTCGGCCGAGGGGCAGATCACATTGACGGTAATCCCCCGGGCGGCGTTCTCCATCGCGACGATGCGCGCCAGTGCGACGATGCCGAGCTTGGCCGCGCCGTAATTGCACTGCCCGATATTGCCGAGCAGCCCGGAGGTCGACGAGACCATGATGATGCGGCCGTAATTCTGTTCGCGAAACAGGTTAATTGCCGCCCGGTTGATGTTGAAGTGGCCGGTCAGATGGACGTCGATTACCGCCTGCCAATCCTCCGGGAACATGTTGTGGAACATCTTGTCGCGCAGGATGCCGGCGGCGTTAAAGACGATGTGCAGGCCGCCGAAAGCATCGCGCGCCTGCTGCACCATCGCGAGACAATCGTCGAATTCCGCGACTGAGCCGTGATTGGCGATCGCCTCGCCGCCCGCGGCCTTGATCTCGTCGGCGATCTGCTGCGCGGGGGTCTCGTCCGAGCCCTCGCCGCTGCCGCTGGTGCCGGGATCGTTCACGACAACCTTGGCGCCATACGCGGCCATCAGCTTGGCGACCTCGGCCCCCACGCCGCGACCCGATCCTGCGCAAATTGCGACGCGCCCCTCGAGCATCCTCATCGATCTCAAATCCCTCTTCTTCGACTTGTCAGCGGGTTGTCGTGAGCGAGAAGGCTTTTGTCAATCGCGGCGGTTCGGGGTTCACTTTCGGCCGAACAACCGCTCGATATCGGCAAGCTCGAGCGCCACATAGGTCGGGCGCCCGTGATTGCATTGGCCGCTGTTCGGGGTTGCCTCCATCTGCCGCAGCAGCGCATCCATCTCGGCGGGGGAGAGGCGATTTCCGGCGCGTACACTAGTGTGGCAGGCAAGCGTGCCGCACACCGTTTCGACCCGCTCCTTCAACGAGAAGCCTTCGTCCCACTCGGCGAGCTCGTCGGCGAGGTCGCGCACCAGGGCGCCGACATCGAGCCCCGGCAGGAGTGCGGGCACCTCGCGCACGACGACCGCTCCTGGCCCGAACGGCTCGATCTGCAGGCCGAACTCGGCGAGTTCCGCGGCTCGCGCGGCAAGCCGTGCGGCAGCGCTGTCCTCAAGCTCGACGACCTCCGGCAACAGCAACGCCTGACGCGCCACACCGCGCGCGGCGAGCGCCTGCTTCATTCGCTCATAGACCAGCCGTTCATGCGCGGCATGCTGATCGACGAGCACTATCCCGGTCGCGGTCTCGGCGAGGATGTAGGCGCCGTGCAGTTGCGCGCGGGCAGCGCCGAGTGGGGCTTGCGGCGCCGGTGGGGGTGCGGGTTCGGCCGGTCGCAGGAAATTGTTGCCGGTTTCGACCAGATCCAGCGACGGAGCGGGCGGTGGCGGGAACGCTGACCGGCGCGACTGCCCGGCGGCGCCCGTGCCGGGCCGGAACGCCGCGAGCGCAGCACTGCCCACGGTCGACGACGCCCGGTGGCCGGAGCCGGCCAGAGCGTTGCGCAGCGCGCCGACGATCAGCCCGCGCACGAGGGCAGCGTCGCGAAACCGCACCTCTGCCTTGGCGGGATGCACATTGACGTCGATCTCATCCGTGGGTCCGTCGACAAAGAGCGCCACGATCGGGTGGCGGTCGCGGGCGAGCACGTCCTGATAAGCGGCGCGCACTGCACCGACCAGCAATTTGTCCCGCACCGGCCGCCCGTTGACGACGAGGTACTGGTCGCGCGGTACGGCACGGTGGAGGGTCGGCAGGCCGATCAGCCCTGTGAGGCGAAAGCCGCCTCGCTCGGCGTCGATCTCGACCGAATTCTCGGCAAACTCGCGTCCGAGCAGCGCCGCCAGCCGCGCGCGGCGGGCTCTTGCCCCGCCTGCCTCGGCGGCCGCGGCGAGGCGCAGAAGAACGCGCTCCTCGTCGCCGGTCACGGTAAACGAAATCCCGGGACAGGCCATTGCGAGCCGGCGCACCGCATCGAGGGCGAGCTCGCGCTCGGTGCGCGGCGTCTTGAGGAATTTGAGCCGCGCCGGGGTCGCAAAAAACAGATCGTGCACGTCGACCCGCGTCCCCTCCGGATGCGCCGCCGGTGCCGGCGCCGATCTGTTGCCGGCCTCGACGGTAATCTCCCAGGCATTGCCGCCGCCGCGCGGGCGCGAGACGAGCCGCATCCGGCTGACGGCGCCGATCGACGGCAGCGCCTCGCCGCGAAAGCCCAGTGCCGCAATGCGCAACAGGTCATCCTCGGGCAATTTCGACGTGCAATGGCGCTCGACCGCCAGGTTAAGCTCGTCGGGCGTCATGCCGCCGCCATTGTCGACAACCGAGATCAGCGCCTGGCCGCCCTGCTTGAGTGCCACATCGATGCGGGTGGCGGCGGCATCGATCGCATTCTCGACCAATTCCTTGACTGCGGCCGCCGGGCGTTCGATGACCTCGCCCGCGGCAATGCGATTGACGAGAACCGGAGGTAAGCGACGGATCGACATGCTAAAAGTGTACGCCTTCGGGCGTATCGAAACGAGGCCGGCGCGATCCGATCGTGCTTGGTCGGGAGAAACTGATGCGGCTGTCTGCCGACAATACCAGCGCCGAGGCTGCCGGGAGCGAGTACCTGCAGCGGGCGCGTGAGTTTGCCCCGCAGCTCGCTGCCGCTGCGCGCGAGATCGAGCGCCGGCGCGAATTGCCGGAATCGATTCTCAGCGCGATGGTCGAGCGGGGTTTCTTTCGCATGCTGCTGCCACGTTCCCTGGGCGGGGCGGAGCTGCTTCCCGTGCGCTATGTCCGGGTCGTCGAGGAAATCGCCAAAGCCGATGCCAGCACCGCCTGGTGCCTGAACCAAGGCGCCGGCTGCTCGATGACTGCGGCCTATCTCGACCCCGCCGCCGCCCGGGAGATTTTCGGCGGCCCCCGCGGTATCCTCGCCTGGGGCCCGGGGCCGGGAAAGGCGCGGAAGGTCGAGGGCGGCTATCGCGTGACGGCGAGCTGGAGCTTTGCCAGCGGCAGCCACAACGCGACCTGGCTCGGCTGCCATGTGCCGGTTTTCGACGAGAGCGGCGCGCAGCTCTTCCAGGCGGACGGCAGCCCGGTCATCCGCACCGCGATGTTTCCGAAATCAGCCGCCGAGATGAGCGATATCTGGCATGTGGTCGGGCTGCGCGGCACAGGCAGCGACAAATATTCGGTCAGCGATCTGTTCGTGCCGCACACGCATCTCGCCGCGCGTGACGAGGACAGCACCCGGCGCGAAAACGGATTGCTCTATCGCTTCAGCAGCCTGCAGCTCTATGCGTCGGGCTTTGCCGGGGTGGCGATGGGAATCGCCCGCAGCACGCTCGATGCCTTCGTGGAACTCGCGGCCGACAAAGTCCCCTTCCGCGGCAAGCGCACGCTGCGTGAAAATAACGTCGTCCAGTCTCAGGTCGCGCAAGCCGAGGCGCGGCTGCGCTCGGCGCGTGCGTTTCTCTATCATTCGCTCGACGAGATCACCCGCGAGGTCGAAAGCGCGGGCCGCATCACACTCGACCAGCGAATGACAATCAGGCTCGCCTCGACCTTTGCAATCCATCAGTCGTTGAGCGTCGTCGACACCGCCTATCACGCCGCCGGGTCCACCGCGATCTTCGAAGACAATCCGTTCGAACGGCGCTTTCGCGACATCCACACCGTATCGCAGCAACTGCAGGGGCGGCAGGAGCATTTCGAGACGGTCGGCCAGCACCTGCTCGGGCTCGAGCCCGACACCCTGGCCTGGCTGTAAGGCCGGTGCGTGGCTGGTCGGGCTCCATGCACGCCGGGCACGGCGCCGTTCACTGCCAATGCGCTCGGGCAGCCGCCGCCGATTGGCCTGCAAATCCGGTGTGCGGGCGAGGCTGCACCCGTCGAGATCCGTGGGCGCGGGCCCAGCGGCCATGAGAAAGGATGGGAAATCGTGGCGGCGTGGAGGGTGATTGTGCAACGCAACGGCCAGGACCGGCCCCTATTCGAGGTCGGTGCCTCGCGTGAGCTTCGCCGGGGGGACTCCCGGCAAGCCGCGGAAGCGTTCGAGAGAGAAATGGGGCTCATCGACGAGGAGCGCCCGGTCACGATGCTCGCGGTCCCGCGCCGGCGCGCTCGCTGGGGATCACTCGAACCCCGCGGCACCGAGAAAGCCTCCGTGACCTGCGCGCGTCCGTGGTAAGCTCGTTCCCGTGAAGCCTGCCCGATTCGAATACCATGCGCCGGCATCGCTTGGCGAAGCGCTGAGCGTCCTTGAGCGCTACCGGGGCGAAGCCCGCCTGCTTGCCGGCGGTCAGAGCCTGGTTCCGATGATGAATTTCCGCCTCGCCACTCCCGCTGCGATTGTCGATCTCAATCGCATCGGCGCGCTCGCCGGCCTCGAGGAGGAGGACGGGATCATCAGGATCGGCGCGATGACGCGGCAGCGCCAGATCGAGTTCGCGCCGCTCGTCGAGCGGAAACTGCCATTACTGCGCGAGGCCGTGCGCTGGATCGGGCACCTGCCGACCCGCACGCGCGGCACGATCGGCGGATCGATCGCGCATGCCGATCCGGCCGCGGAAATTCCGATGATATTGCAGGCGCTGGCGGGCGAAGTGGTCGTTCACGGGCCACAGGGGGAGCGGCGGATCGCAGCCCCCGATTTGTTTGTTTCGCCGCTGACGACGTCGCTGGCGACAGACGAAATCATCACCGAGGTGCGGTTTGCCGCGATGCCTGCGGAGGCCTGTTTTGCGATAGAGGAGTTCGCGCGGCGGAAGGGAGATTTCGCAATCGCGGCGATCGCCGTCATGCTGATACGTGAGGCGGACCGCTGCACGAAGGCGCGGCTCGCAACGGCGGGAATTGGTCCCGTGACGAGCCGGCTGCGCGAGGCAGAGGCGATCCTCGAAGAGAAGGGGCTCGACGAACCCGCCATCGCCGCTGCCGCCGAGAAAGCGGCCGAGCTCGTCGAACCGATGTCAGACCAGCACGGATCGGCGGATTTCCGGCGCCATCTGACCGCGGTGCTGACCCGCCGCGCCGTGCGCAAGGCGATCGA
>JAFMSA010000030.1 GCA_017353855.1 Alphaproteobacteria bacterium | reverse complement strand
GTTCGGGTGCACAGTACGATCGCCGACATACCCGCGGCGTCGTGGGACGCTTGTGCGGGCGACGTCAACCCGACTGTTTCGCACACCTTCCTGAACGCGCTCGAGGAGAGCGGCTCGACGACGTCGCGTACGGGTTGGACCCCGCTGCATCTGTCTGTCGCTGGACCGGACGGCGGCATTGCCGGTGTCGCGCCGCTCTATGCCAAGACGCACTCCTATGGTGAATATATTTTCGACTACGGCTGGGCGGATGCCTACGAACGTGCGGGCGGACGCTACTACCCGAAGCTCCTGTCGGCCGTACCGTTTACGCCGGTGCCGGGACCACGGCTGCTGATCCGGCCAGGCGCGCCGCGCGAAACCCGCGAGCATCTGCTGGCCGGAATGATCCAGTTCGCAAACAAACGCCGAATCTCCTCGCTGCATGTGAACTTCCCCGAGCCCGACCAGGCCGATGAGCTGGCCGAGGCGGGGTTTCTGCGGCGAGTGGGGCAGCAATTCCACTGGATGAATGCCGGTTATCGGGATTTCGACGATTTTGTCGCGGCCCTGAACTCGCGCAAGCGCAAAGCGGTGAAGAAGGAGCGACGGGAAGCGTTGGCCCCCGGCATCGAGATCGAGGTACTCACGGGATCTGACCTCAAAACCCGGCATTGGGATGCCTTTTACGAATTTTACCTCGCGACCTCCGACCGCAAATGGGGGGCGGCCTACCTCAACCGCCGCTTTTTCGCGATGATCGGCGAGAGGATGCCGGAAAAGATCGTGCTGGTTATGGCCCGCCGCGGGATGAAGTATGTCGCCGGTGCATTCAATCTGCTCGGGCAAGACACGATCTACGGCCGGAATTGGGGGAGCTACGGCGACCACAAGTTCCTGCATTTCGAATGCTGCTATTATCAGGCGATCGAATTTGCGATATCTCGCGGACTTCAGCGTGTCGAGGCGGGTGCGCAGGGTCCGCACAAGATTCAGCGCGGCTATCTACCGGTGCCGACCTATAGCGCTCATTGGATTCCCGATCCGGCGTTTCGTCGGGCGGTCGCACAGTTTCTGCTGCGCGAGCGTCAGATGATCGAGCACAAAATGGACGGGTTGGCAGAATTTTCGCCGTTCCGGCAGGAGGAGACGCAGGCTCCTTCTCCCCCGATCAAGGAATGACCCCGAGAGAGCTCGTCTAGTCGACGAGCTCGGGTTCCTTTGGCGCTTGCTCCGCGGAACGTTCTTCAAACGAGAAGGACAGCTTGTCCTCCTCCCTATTGCAAGCGACCTTTACGATCCCGCCCTTCGACAGCCGCCCGAAGAGCAGCTCCTCCGCGAGCGGTTTCTTGATGTGCTCTTGGATGATACGGGCAAGCGGGCGCGCGCCGAACAGGCGATCGTAGCCTTTTTCAGCGAGCCACGTGCGCGCGCTCTCGTCGAGTTCGATCGTGACATTGCGGTCCGCGAGCTGCTCTTCGAGCTGCAGCACGAATTTGTCGACGACCCGTCCGATAGTCTCGCCCGACAGCGGCGCGAAGGAGATTACAGCATCGAGCCGGTTGCGGAATTCCGGCGTGAACATGCGGTTGATCGCTTCCTCATCGTCGCCTTCGCGAACACCGCTACCGAAGCCGATAGCCGGTTTGGCGAGATCCCAGGCGCCGGCATTCGTCGTCATAATCAGGATGACATTGCGGAAATCGACGGTTTTGCCGTTGTGGTCCGTCAGCTTGCCATAATCCATTACCTGCAACAGGATGTTGAACAGGTCGGGATGAGCCTTCTCGATCTCGTCCAGCAACAGCACGCTGTGGGGATGCTGATCGATCGCATCGGTCAGCAGACCGCCCTGATCAAAGCCGACATAACCCGGCGGTGCTCCGATCAGCCGCGACACCGTATGCCGCTCCATGTACTCGGACATGTCGAAGCGGGTGATCTCGATGCCGAGGGTGCGGGCGAGCTGGCGCGCCACCTCGGTCTTGCCAACACCGGTCGGGCCGGAAAACAGATAGGAGCCGATCGGCTTCTCCGGATCGCGCAGCCCGGCACGCGCCATCTTGATCGCCGCGACCAGCGCCTCGATCGCCGGGTCCTGACCGAATACCATTGTCTTCAGATCGCGCTGAAGGTTCTTGAGCACCTCACGGTCGTCACGCGAGACGCTCTTCGGCGGGATCCGGGCCATCGTTGCAATGACGGTCTCGACCTCGCGCGCCGTGATCGTCTTACGGCGCCGACTCTCGGGAACCAGCATCTGCGCGGCACCGGTCTCGTCGATGACGTCGATCGCCTTATCGGGCAATTTGCGGTCGCCGATATAGCGATGCGACAACTCGACCGCTGCACGCAATGCGTCCGTCGTATAGCGAACTTTGTGGTGCCGTTCGTAATAGGGCTTCAGGCCACGCAGGATTTTGACCGAATCCTCGACGGTGGGTTCATTGACGTCGATCTTCTGGAAGCGGCGGACGAGCGCGCGGTCTTTCTCGAAATAGTTGCGATATTCCTTGTATGTCGTCGAGCCGATACAGCGGATCGCGCCACCGGCGAGCGCCGGCTTCAGCAGGTTGGAGGCGTCCATGGCCCCCCCGCTGGTCGCACCAGCCCCGATTACCGTATGGATCTCATCGATGAATAGGATGGCTCCCGGCTGCGCCTCGAGTTCGGACAACACCGCCTTCAATCGTTCTTCGAAATCGCCGCGATAGCGCGTGCCTGCCAGCAACGCGCCCATATCAAGCGCGTAGATCGTCGTATTCAGGAGCACCTCCGGGACCTCGCGCTGTACGATGCGGCGCGCCAACCCCTCGGCGATAGCCGTTTTGCCGACCCCCGGATCGCCGACATAAAGCGGGTTGTTCTTGGCACGCCGGCACAGGATCTGAATCGTGCGCTCGACCTCGGCTTCCCGGCCAATCAGCGGATCGATCTTGCCGCCCTTCGCCTTTTTGTTGAGGTTGACGCAGTAGGCGTCGAGCGCATCATGATTGCGCTTCTGCGACTTTTCGCTGCGCTCGTCCTCATCGGCGCCCTGCACCCGCCGGGTCTCGGAGCGCCCGGGCGCCTTGGCGATTCCGTGTGAAATATAGTTGACGGCATCAAACCGGGTCATGTCCTGCTCTTGCAGGAAATAGACGGCATGGCTCTCCCGCTCGGCGAACATCGCGACGAGGACGTTTGCGCCGGTGACTTCCTCGCGCCCCGAGGACTGAACATGGATCGCCGCCCGCTGCAAGACGCGCTGGAAGCTGGCTGTGGGCTTCGCATCATCACCATGCGTGGCAACGAGGTTGGCAAGCTCGTTGTCTACGTAGTTCAGAACCTCCCGGCGCAGCCGATCGAGGTCCACGCTGCAGGCGCGCAACACCGCTACCGCATCCTGGTCATCGGTAAGAGCGAGCAGCAGGTGCTCGAGCGTGGCGTATTCATGCCGGCGCTCGTTCGCTTGAGCGAGTGCCCGATGCAGTGATTTTTCGAGATTGCGCGAGAGCACGCCTGCCTACCCCTTCCTTGCCTAATCCTTTTCCAATGTGCACTGCAGTGGGTGCTGATGCTGCCGCGCAAAATCCATCACCTGCGTCACCTTGGTTTCAGCGACCTCGTATGTGTAGACGCCGCAGATTCCGACACCCCGGCGATGCACATGAAGCATGATGCGGGTCGCTTCCTGCCGGCTCTTATTAAAGAACCGCTCGAGAATGTGAACAACAAACTCCATCGGAGTATAGTCATCGTTCAACATTAGGACCTTGTACATGGACGGCTTCTTCGTCTTCGGTTTTGCCTTGACGACGACACCCGTACCCGGTCCTTCCTCGCCGCGCTTTGCGTTGTCGCTCATTCCATCCGAGCCGATGACGATGCAGGCTCCCCTAATCATATTGGCTTTCGCCCGGTGCGCAAACGTGTTTTCGGACCGCTCTCACCTCTGGCAGCCCCGGCTATTCACTCCGATAGGGCCGGCGCATCAGCAAATCAACCAACTCGTCGACCGATCCGCCGCGGTGCAGCAAAGCGTCAACGGCCTCACTGATCGGCATCTCGATCCCGAGCCGTGCGGCCAAGGCCGTGACAGCGGGCGCGGTGGCCACACCCTCGACGACCGAGCGACGCCCGCGCAGCACTCCGCCGATACTCTCGCCGCGACCGAGCGCCACGCCCAGCATGTAGTTGCGCGACTGGGCGGCGCTGCAGCTTAGCACGAGATCGCCGAGCCCGGAGAGACCATTGAATGTCTCGGCGCAGCCGCCCTTGGCCACCCCCAGCCGAACCATCTCGGCCAGTCCCCGCGTGATCAAAGCCGCGCGGGCGTTGTCGCCCAGATCGCGGCCGGCCACAACCCCGCAAGCAATCGCCAATACGTTCTTGACGGCACCGCCGATTTCCGCACCGATCGGGTCTCCCGATAGATAAGGCCGGAACCTGCTGCTTGCCAGCGCTGTCATGAAAGCGCGGGCGAGCGATGCGTCGCGGCTGGCGATAGCCACTGCGGTCGGGAGGTCCCGCGCGACCTCGACGGCGAAGCTCGGGCCGGAAAGCACCGCAGAGGGTGTGTCCGGCATAGTCTCCGCAGCGATTTCCGACATGGTCTTCAGCGAGCCGGTCTCGATACCTTTGGCGCAGTGGAGCACCGGTACGCCGGGCGGCAGGTAAGGCCCAAGCCGTTCGAGCACGCCGCGAAGGAACTGAGCCGGGACGGCGAGCACTGCCGCTTCGGCACCGGCTAGCGCGACCTCCAGGTCCAGCGTCGCGGTAATCTCCGGGTCGAGCCTTATGTCCGGCAGGAAAATCGGGTTTTCATGCCGGTTGTTGATCGCCTCGACGACATCCCCGTCGCGCGCCCAGAGCAGCGGTACCGATCCGCCACGATGGGCGACGACCGCGAGCGCCGTGCCCCAGGCGCCGCCGCCAATAATCGCCAGTCGCTCCACCGCGCTATCCTTTAACCCCGGCTCCGGGCCTTGATGCCGCGTCGGCATCCAGCGGCCAACGGGGCCGCAGCGACGCATCAAGGCCGTCGCAGAGACCGATACGCAGCCGCTCGATCCCGGTCCAGGCAATCATCGCGCCGTTGTCGGTGCACAACGCCGGGGGTGGCGCGATAAAGCGCAGCCCGGCAGTCTCGGCCAGTCCGGCCAGACGCTGGCGCAATCGACGATTGGCCGCGACCCCGCCGACCGCGACGAGACTCTTGCCTTCGGGATGATGGCGGCGGAAGGAGGCAATTGCATTCGCGGTACGGTCGACCAGCGCCTCGCAGATCGCGAGCTCGACCGAGGCGGCTAGATCGGCGCGATCACGGGGACCAAGCCGGCCCCGTTCGACGCAGATGTGACGCACCGCCGTCTTCAAGCCGGAGAACGAAAAGTCGCAACCGGACCTGCCTTTGAGCGGCCGCGGCAGCGCAAAACGCAACGCATTTCCTTCGCCGGCCGCTTGCTCGATCGCCGGCCCGCCGGGATAACCGAGCCCGATCAGCTTTGCCGCCTTATCAAACGCTTCCCCTGCAGCGTCGTCGAGGGTCGTGCCGAGACGTGTATAGCGTCCCACGCCCTCGCAGACGAGCAGCTGGCAATGACCGCCGGAGACCAACAGAACGAGATACGGGAAATCGACATCGTGTGTCAGGCGGGCGGTCAGCGCGTGAGCTTCCAGATGATTGACCGCGACGAACGGTTTTCCGGCCCCCCAAGCAAGACCCTTGGCCGTCATCGCGCCGACGATGAGCCCCCCTATCAGACCGGGTCCGGCGGCGGCAGCGATGCCATCGATGTCGGCGAGCTTCACTCCCGCCTGAGCGAGGGCCCGCAGGATGACATTATCCAGATTGTCAAGATGCGCGCGTGCGGCGATTTCAGGCACCACTCCGCCGTAGGGCGCGTGCTCGGGAGCCTGGGCCCGGACCAGATTGGAGCGGATCCTCGAGCCCACTCCCGCCGAGCAGACGACCGCCGCGGCGGTCTCATCACAGCTCGTTTCGATACCGAGGACGATCATCGATAGAGGCAAGCAGCAACCGAAAGGCAGGCCTGTGCCTGCCTTTCGATGGAACCTCGCGTCAGCCGGGTGGCGCGACCTCGTACGTTTTGAGGGTCTTGTCCGTCGCCGAGTCGATCTCGAGGAGCTTGACAGAATATCCCCACAATGTCGCTGCGTGACGGATCACCGCGCGGCAGCTCTTTTCCTCAAGCAGGACGCCGTTATGCACGTAGTGCGCAAGAATCAGGCAGCGGTCGCCCGTGAGGTCGACATCGACGACCTGGATGTCAGGCTCGCGCCGCGACAAATCATATTGCCGGGACAAGCCGCTGCGGATCTTGCGATAGCCGACCTCGTCGTGGATCGCTTCCACGCGAAGCGCCGGTTTGGTGCTGTCATCCGAGACGTGGAACAACCGGAAGCGGCGGATCATCTCCGGGCTTAGATACTGCAGGATGAAGCTTTCGTCCCGGTAGTTCGCCCAGGCATGACGCAATACGCCATAGCCGTCGCCCGAGCCGGCGATTTCGGGAAACCACTCCCGGTCCTCATCGGTCGGCTCTTCGCAGATACGGCGGATGTCGCTCATCATCGCAAAACCGAGCGCATACGGGTTGAAGCCGCCGAAGCGCGGGTCGTCGAAGTCAGGCTGGAACACAACGCTCGAATGGGAGTGCAGAAATTCGAGCATCGAGCCTTCCGTGATCATGCCCTTATCATGCAGCCGCCGCATAATCTCATAGTGAACGAAGGTTGCACATCCCTCGTTCATCATCTGGGTCTGCTTCTGCGGATAGAAGTACTGTGAGATCAGGCGGACGATGCGGACCAGCTCGCGCTGCCAATCCTCGAGCCGCGGCGCCCGTTTCTCGATCAGATAGAGCAGATTCTCCTCCGGGAGCCCGAGCTCTCGCTTGATCTCCTGGAACCGCGCCTCGGCAGCATCGGGATCCTCCCTGTCCTTGCCGGCGCCGGGAACGGTACGCCACAGGTCATTGTAGGTCGCTTCAGCGTGTGCCCGCCATTCCTCGGCCCGACGGCGTTCCTCGGCGAGGTTGGGCTTGGTGCGGTGGGCATAGCGGTTGACGCCGTGATCCTTCAGTGCATGTGCAGCGTCGAGCACCCGCTCGACCGCGTCGACCCCGTGCCTTTCCTCGCATTTTTGGACGTAGTCGCGTGCAAAGCTCAGGTAGTCGAGGATGCCGTGTGCATCGGTCCACTGTCGAAACAGATAGTTGTTCTTGAAGAAATGATTATGACCGAAGGCGGCATGCGCAACCACCAGGGTCTGCATCGTCATGGAATTCTCTTCCATGATATAGCAGATGCACGGGTTCGAGTTGATGACGATCTCGTATGCGAGCCCCTGCAATCCCTTGCGGTAGAGGGTCTCATGGTAGGCGAACCGCTTGCCGAAGCTCCAGTGCCGATACATCAGCGGCAACCCGACCGAGGCGTAGGCATCGAGCATCTGTTCGGAGGTGATCACCTCGATCTGGACCGGATAAACGTCGAGGCCGATTTCTTCGAGCGCGATCCGCTCGACCGCATCGTAGACCCGGCGCAGCGCGCCGTAGTCCCAGTTCGGGCCGGAGAAGAGCGGGGTAGCGGCTTCGAGCCGCAATCCTGGCGAATGGCTGTCAGGCACGGGTACCCCCTTTTGCGAACAGTTCGTGAAACACCGAGAAGATTTGCGAGGGATCGTTCACTCGACGCATGACAAAATGCGGGTGAGCCGGCGCCACCTCGCTATACGCCCGCCACAGATCGCTGTCCCGCGACAGGCCGGTCAAGCTTCCCCCCATGCCGTCACCCACTTCTACATAGGCGAAGTACTGGCAGAGCGGAAGCACCTCACTGCCGAGCAATGTCACGCAGCGCCCGCTGTCGGCTCCGTAGTTGTCCCCGTCGGAGGCCTGCGCCGCGTATATGTTCCAGCGGTCGGTCGGGTAGCGCGCCCGCGCAATCTCCAGCATTTTCTCGAGCGCCGTCGATACGACCGTGCCCCCGGTCTCGCGGCTGTAAAAGAATGTTTCCTCGTCCACCTCCTCGGCCGTGCTCGTATGGCGGATGAACACGATGTCCACGTGACGATAGCGGCGTATCAGAAAAACGTGCAGCAGCATGAAGAAACGCTTGGCGAGGTCCTTCATCGCCTCGGTCATCGATCCCGACACGTCCATCAGGCAGAACATGACTGCTTCGGTGTTGGGGCGCGGAACTCGGTCGAAGCGGTTGTACCGGACGTCAAGAGGGTCGATGAACGGAATGATCTTGCTGCGGTGTTCGAGCCGGTCGAGTTCGCGCCGTAACCTTTCGGCCTCGTCTTCAGCCCCGCGGGCGCGCGCGCCGGCGATCGCCTCGCGCAGCGCTTCAAGCTCCCACGGCTTGGGACGCCTGAGCGAGATCCGGCGCGCCATGCTGTTGCGCATGGTTCGACGGACACTGAGGTTTGCCGGACTTCCGGTGACTGTATACCCGGCGCGCTGCAGATCGACGGCGAAGGTCTCTTTGAGACTTTTCTTCACGAGATCGGGCAGTTCGAGGTCCTCGAAGAACATGTCGAGGAACTCTTCCTTGGATAACGTGAACTCGAACGCGTCCTCACCCGACCCATCAGGGCTGCCCTGCGAGCCGCCGCGGCCTTGCCCGCCCGTCGGCCGCGGGATCTCGTCACCTTTCACATATTCCTTGTTGCCGGGAACGACGTGCTCGGTTCGGCCGGTGCGGCGGCTATGATGAAAAATCGGCTCGGCTATACCGCGGGTCGGTATTGCCACCTTCTCGCCGTGATCGACGTCAGCAACTTTGCGCTTGCGCAGCGCCTCCTGCACGGCGGATTTGACTTCGGCGCGGGCACGCCCCAGGAAGCGCTGGCGATTGCTCAGGCTCTTGCCCTTCGGGTTCGGGCGACGGTCGACGATATTCATGGCTCTCTCCGGGTTCAGGCACGCCGTCGCTTACCCCGCCTTGTTGACCCTCATATACCACTCGACGAGCCGTCGGACCTGCCGCTCCGTGTAGCCGCGGGCCACCATTCGCTCAAGGAAATCGGCGTGCTTTTTCTCGGTGTCGGAGTCCTTCTTCGTGCCGAAGCTGATGACGGGCAGCAGATCTTCGACCTGTGAGAACATGCGCCGCTCGATCACCTCACGCAACTTTTCATAGGATGTCCAGGCCGGATTGCGACCGGAATTGTTGGCGCGAGCGCGCAGCGCAAATTTCACAACCTCGTTGCGGAAATCCTTAGGATTGGCAATACCGGCGGGCTTTTCGATCTTGGACAGCTCCTGATTAAGGAGCTCCCGGTTCATCAGCTGCCCGGTATCGGGATCCTTGTAGTCCTGATCCTCAATCCAAGCGTCGGCATAAGCGACATAGCGGTCGAACAGGTTCTGGCCATAGTCCGAATAGGATTCGAGGTACGCTTTCTGTATCTCGTGACCGATGAATTCGGCATAGCGCGGCGCCAGTTCGGCTTTGATGAAGTTGAGGTATTTTTTCTCGATATCGTCGGGAAACTGCTCCCGCCAGATCGCCTGTTCCAGCACGTACATCAGATGCACGGGGTCGGCCGCGACCTCCTGCGTATCGAAGTTGAAAGTGCTCGACAGCACCTTGAAGGCAAAGCGGGTGGAGATGCCATCCATTCCTTCGTCGACGCCCGCCGCATCCCGGTATTCCTGAACGGATTTGGCACGCGGGTCGGTATCCTTCAGGCTCTCACCATCATAGACCCGCATCTTCGAATACAAATTCGAGTTTTCGTGTGCCTTCAACCGCGACAGCACGCTGAAGCGTGAGAGGATATCGAGCGTCGATGGCGCACAAGCCGCATCGGCAAGCTCGCTATTTTGCAACAGTTTTTCGTAAATCTTGCGTTCTTCGGCGGCACGCAGGCAATAGGGCACTTTTATAACAGATATGCGGTCGATAAATGCCTCGTTATTCTTGTTGTTTTTAAAGCTCTGCCATTCCGCCTCGTTCGAATGAGCCAGCACGATACCCTGGTAGGGAATGCCGCCGATATTTTCGGAACCGACGTAATTGCCCTCCTGCGTCGCGGTGAGCAGCGGGTGTAGCATTTTGATCGGGGCCTTGAACATCTCGACGAATTCCATCAGGCCCTGAGTCGTGCGGTTCAACCCGCCCGAGTAGGAATAGGCGTCGGGATCGTTCTGGCTGAAGAACTCGAGCTTGCGAATGTCGACTTTGCCAACCAGGCTCGAAACGTCTTGGTTGTTTTCGTCGCCGGGCTCGGTTTTGGCGATGCAAATCTGCTTCAAACGCGAGGGCTGCATCCGAGCGACGGTGAACTTTGTGATGTCGCCGCCAAATTCCTCGAGGCGCTTGACCGCCCAAGGGGAGATGGTCCCGGTCAAGCGTCGCACCGGGATCCGGTAGCGCTTTTCGAGTTCCTCGCCCAGGGTCACCGGATCGAACAGACCAAGCGGGCTCTCGAAAACCGGGCTGATCTCGTCGCCGGCCTTGAGCACGAAGATCGGTTCCTTCTCCATCAACTGCTTCAGGCGATCGGCGAGAGAGGATTTGCCGCCGCCGACCGGACCCAGCAGGTAGAGGATCTGCTTGCGTTCCTCTAGCCCTTGCGCGGCATGGCGGAAGAAACCGACGATCCGCTCGATCGTCTCCTCCATCCCGAAGAAGTCGGCGAACTCGGGATAGACCTTCATCGTGCGGTTCATAAAGATCCGGCCGAGACGCGAATCTTGGCTCGTATCGATCATGACCGGTTCGCCGATGGCCCGCAGCATGCGTTCGGCCGCGCCCGCATAGTAGGACGGATCATCGGAGCATTTGCCGAGATACTCCTCAAGCGAGAGCTCTATCTCTCTTCGGTTCTCATACAGCCGCGAATAGAGTCCGAAAATCCCATCATCGAATTTCATGTCTCACCTCAACCGATGCCGCGCGCTCTACCTGGAGCTTCGCGTCATATTACGAGAGAACGACAGCGCCCCACGAACGTCTCGCCCGGATCGTGTAATTCGTTGTAAATCCCGGTAATATTATTGTTACGTCGACGTTCTCGCGAGTGCATCTGCGGATATGCGCTCTCCTGCAGTTCTCTGGTCTCGCCCCGCCACGATCGTTGAAAGCCCTGCCCCGATCTGCATCCGCTCTGAGCTATGCTGTCTGGCATTATCGCAACACTTTGTGGCGAGAGTGCGAAAGTCTTGTCGAGCGCCAGCGACAAAACACAACCCGCCACGAGACCGTTGGTCCTGACGCCACTCCGGTTTGCCGGTCCACAACATATTGTGGTCGGTACCAAGCTCCACTCAGCATATATTAAACAGCCCGCAAACCCAATAGATAATGCAGGTCATTGCCGAGAAAGCCGCTATGACTCGACATGGCAGTCGGTACCCTTGCGGCAAGCCCCCCATGAGCGCGGCGTTCTGCCGCAGGACGGCAAGAATCGGGTTGCCTCGCAACCGGCGCGTTTCGATCATGCTGTTACCCGGGCAACGGCAGGTGCCTCTCGTTGCCGTCGGAGGCCTGGACGCGGAGGTTTTCCAGGCCGGCAGCATGGACCCGGCCATCGGTGCGCAGATGTCCGGCGCGACCGGCCGGACTCGCCCGAATCGTCCGGTCCCGGATGAGCCCCGTGCCCGCCGACACGGGCCTCTCGCCCGGGAGCGGAGAGAATGCCGACCCGGCCGCCCGGATTTCCCGGTCGTTTGGTCAACAAAGCGACGCGGAATTTCGCGGATATGCCGCGCATGGGCGCATTGGATCGATGCCCGATCGCGGCACGCAAGACACGCGGCCGGTGGTGTGCGGTGGCACTCGCGGCCGTTCTCCACTGCTTTCTCGAGAGCGCGGTCGACTTCCCGCATCGAAGATTGGCGATGATCCCCGCACTCGGGCCTCGCGCGCCGGCGTGACCATCCGCGGGTCGCGCCGGGCCCGCGCGATCGGACCAGGTTCTGCGATGCGCCGCTGTCCTTCCGAGGCCGGCCCGGCGCCGGTCCGTTCGCCCGCTTCCTCGGTGGGCGTCACCAGGGAGGTCATCGATCCAACGGCGCCGCAGAGCGGGTGCGGCACCCGCCAGTTGGCCGCACACGGCCGAGGCGCCAGGCCGGCGGTTGTCGCAGGCGCCGGCACCCGCGATACCGCCCCTTATCCGACCGCAGGATCAGCCGCAAAGCCGCCAGCCATGCGGTCAGCGACGGCTTGGCGGGAACGAGCCGTCGTCGTGCGTCAGTTGGAGAGGCGCAGGCCGCCCGAGCATTGGTAGAGAGCCGGCGGCTCGCCATGCCCCGGCAAATCGCATGCCCTCCCTCCAGCTCCAGGGACATCACCGTCGTTGGCCGATAAGAGGGTTCCCCGGTTTGAACGGGAAAAACCGGGAACCGGCCCCCGCGGTGCTTGCCCTTACGAGCGGTGTCGTTATCTTGCCCGGATGCGCACCGCGACCTCCCCCGCCGCTACGGCATCTCCGCCCCCCGCCCCCCGGGACCCGAACCTCCGCCGCATGGCCAATGCGATCCGGGCGCTCGCCATGGATGCGGTCGAACAGGCTAAATCCGGCCATCCCGGCATGCCGATGGGCATGGCCGACATCGCCACGGTGCTGTTCACGCAATTCCTGCGGTTCGATCCGCAAGCGCCGGACTGGCCCGACCGCGACCGGTTTGTGCTGTCGGCCGGTCACGGGTCGATGCTGCTGTACGCGCTGCTGCATCTGACCGGCTATGGCGACATGACGCTCGACGAGCTTCGGCGTTTCCGGCAGCTCGGGAGCCGCACTGCCGGTCACCCGGAGCGTGGGCATGCCGGCGGCATCGAGACGACCACGGGACCGCTCGGCCAGGGATTCGGCAACGCCGTCGGTATGGCGCTCGCCGAACGGATGCTGGCGGCCGAGTTCGGCGACGGGATCGTCGATCACCGTACCTATGTCCTCGCGAGTGACGGCGACCTGATGGAGGGTATCAGTCATGAGGCGGCCTCGCTCGCCGGGCATCTCGGCCTCAGCAAGCTGATTGTGCTGTATGACGACAATTCGATATCGATCGATGGCTCGACAGAGCTCACGTTTTCCGACGATCCGGTGCTGCGGTTTCGGGGATACGGCTGGACCGCCGAGCGAATTGACGGCCACGATCCGACAGCCGTTGCCGAAGCCATCCGACGCGCGCAGTCGAGCGACCGCCCAAGCCTCATTGCCTGCCGCACGACCATCGCGTTCGGTGCGCCGAACAAGGCCGGGACCGCCGCAGCACACGGATCGCCGCTGGGGGCCGCCGAAGTTGCCGGAGCACGCGAACGGCTCGGCTGGAGCGAGCCGCCCTTCGTCATACCTGAGGACCTCCGGGCGGCGTGGCGGGCGACAGGTGCCAGAGGCGCCTCGTTGCGACGCGAATGGGAGACCCGCCTTCAATCCCTCTCCGGTGAGCGCCGCTCGCAATTCCTGCGGCGCCAGCGCAGTGAACTGCCGTCCGGCCTCTCGCAGGCGATCACGACGTTGTGCAGCGAATTCCGGCAGGCGAACGCGAAGATTGCGACCCGACAGGCCTCGGGCGCGGTGCTCGACAGCTTGACGCGGGCCGTTCCGGAACTCGTCGGAGGCTCGGCCGATTTGACCCCGTCCAACAATACCAAGGCCAAGGACCAGAAGGACGTCCGGCGCGGCGACTATGCCGGACGATACATCCGGTATGGGGTGCGCGAGCACGGCATGGCGGCGGCGATGAACGGCATCGCCGTGCATGGCGGACTAATTCCTTATGGCGGAACATTTCTGACCTTTTCCGATTACGCCCGGCCCTCGATCCGGCTGGCAGCGTTAATGGGCCTGGGCGTGATTTACGTGATGACTCATGACTCGATCGGGCTCGGCGAGGACGGCCCGACCCATCAGCCGGTCGAGCAGCTGGCCGCCTTGCGCGCGATGCCGGGCCTGTGGGTCTATCGCCCAGCCGACGCGGTCGAGACCGCCGAATGCTGGGCGCTTGCATTGCAGCGGCGCAATGCTCCGTCGTTGCTCGCCCTGACCCGTCAGTCGCTGCCGCTGTTGCGCCGCGAAACGGGCTCCGGCAACCGCTCTGCCCGGGGCGCTTATGTACTGGCCGAGACCGAAGGTTCCCGACACATCACATTGCTCGCAACAGGCTCTGAGGTGTCGCTCGCGACGGCGGCGCGGGATGCCTTGGGGAAAGAGGGGATCCGCGCCGCCGTGGTATCGATGCCTTGTTGGGAGCTCTTCGAGCAAGCGCCAAAGGATTATCAGGACCAGGTCCTCGGCGCCGCGCCGCGCGTCGGCGTCGAGGCGGCCGTGGAGTTTGGCTGGGAGCGCTGGCTTGGAGCCCGCGGCGAGTTCATCGGAATGAAGGGCTTCGGTGCGTCGGCTCCCGGTGAGGCGCTGTTCCCGCATTTCGGTTTCACCCCCGAAAAGGTTGCGGAGGTGGCTCGCTCGCTCCTATAGATCGGTCACGAGCCTTGGGAGGACGACATGGCGGTACGGGTTGCGATAAACGGCTTCGGCCGCATCGGCCGATTGGTCTTGCGGGCGGCCTGCGAGCACAGGCACGGCGGGATCGAGGTCGTCGGCGTGAATGATCTCGGGCCGGTCGAGACCAACGCCCACCTCCTCAGATACGACAGCGTGCACGGCCGCTTCCCCGGTGAAGTCACCACCGGCGATAATTGGATGGATGTCGGCCGTGGGAAGATCCGCGTTACCGCCGAACGCGATCCGGCAAAGCTGCCTTGGCGCGAGCTCGGGGTGGATGTGGCACTCGAATGCACCGGCATTTTTACGAAGCGCGAGGCGGCCGCGAAACATCTGGAAGCCGGCGCCAAGCGGATTGTGATTTCAGCCCCGGCCGATGGCGCCGACCTCACCGTCGTGATGGGCGTCAACCAGGAGGAGCTGAAGCCCGCGCACAAGGTCATCTCCAACGCGTCATGTACGACCAATTGTCTCGCACCGGTCGCTTATGTCCTGCACCAGGAGGTCGGCATCGAGCGCGGCTACATGACAACGATCCACGCCTATACCGGCGACCAGAATACGGTCGATACCCTGCATTCGGATTTGCGGCGCGCCCGGGCCGCGGGTTTGTCGCTGATCCCGACCTCGACCGGCGCGGCGCGGGCGGTTGGCCTCGTGCTGCCGGCCCTTAAAGGGAAGCTCGACGGCACCGCCATCCGCGTTCCGACAGCCAACGTCTCGCTTATCGATTTCAAATTCGACGCGGCGCGGGAGACCTCGGGCGAAGAGGTCAATTCGTTGATGGAGGAAGCGGCCCGCTCGAACCGGCTGCGCGGCATTCTCGGTATCAACAAGGCACCGACCGTCTCGGTCGACTTCAATCACGACCCTCACAGCTCAACCTTCGACGTCACCCAGACACAAGTCCTTGACAAGCGTTTTGTCCGGGTTCTGGCATGGTACGACAACGAATGGGGCTTCTCCAACCGGATGGTCGAGGTCGCCGCCTATTTCGGCGGCATGGCCTGACCCGCGAAATTGCTTCATACCCGACGGACGTCCCCCCAGCGGGCTGTCCTTCGGG
>JAFMSA010000875.1 GCA_017353855.1 Alphaproteobacteria bacterium | reverse complement strand
ATGATCGATGCCACCGCACCGGTATTCGACCCTCCGGGGCCGACCGATCGACCCGGCATTGCTCACGAATTGCCCTGCAGTTGGCGAGCAGATGGAGCTCGATGTCTACTGCAAACAACAACCGAGCGTCTGGTGACGATCATTTCGGCGGCGAGCCCGGGCGCCCTGCTGCTGGAGCAGCTGGAAGAGCTGGACGATCCGGCGAGCAGCGAGCTTCTTCTCAAGGCGCACGTGCCGGCGGGACAACCATCCGTCAGCTCGCGCCTGCTTTCGCAATGCAATCCGCGATGCACGAGATCAGCGTCAGGTGCAGGCGACGTGGCCAGGTAACGTGCGAAATCGGAATTGGGTGTTTCACAGCGACGAGGTGCTGCACGGGTTCATCGGTTCGAATGATCGTCTGGAGCTCTCGGTGATCCGGCGAAACAGCGAACTCGGCAGCGCGCTTACTGGGCGGGGCCGCCGGCGGC
This sequence comes from Alphaproteobacteria bacterium, assembly GCA_017353855.1. Lineage (GTDB taxonomy): Bacteria > Pseudomonadota > Alphaproteobacteria > ATCC43930 > CGMCC-115725 > AP-15. Next base: position 1,351 of record JAFMSA010000875.1, on the reverse strand, counting down.
GAGATCCTCGTCGGCGTCGCACCAGCACCTGCCGCGCTATGTCGACGGCGACCGAAGCAAGCACGAAGGCAACCTCGCCGTATATCGGCTCAAACGGGTGAAGCACGCTGCGCGGGAATGAAAGCCGCTACACTCCGTATTCCATGACGACGACGCTGACATTGTCCCGCGTCCGTTTCGCGAGCGCCAGATCGATCAGCCCGTCGGCGGCGTTCTGAGCGGGACGCGCGCTCAATACGGCAGCAATCTCGGTGTCTGAAACTGCACCGCTGAGCCCGTCTGAACAGAGCAGCATAACGTCTCCCGGCTCGAGCGCATGCCTCCGTTCTTCGAGAAGGAGTTCGTCCGCCCCACCCACGAGATTCGTGACAATGTTGCTCAAAGGGTGCGTTGCAGCGGCCTCTGGGCCAATTTCGCCGCGGTCGACCAGGTTCTGGACATAACTGTGGTCATGGCTGAGCTGGCGCAGCTGCCCGGCGCGCAAGCGGTAGAGACGGCTGTCGCCGGCCCACAGGCAGCAGCCTTGATTCCCGAGGACCAGCAATACCGCCACAGTACTGGCGATCAAAGCCCTTGGCCCGAGCGTGGCAGCCTTCCTGCGCAGGTCGCGATTGATTTCGCTTAACCGGTCTTTCACATCATTCACAAGAAGGAAAGCCGATGGCGCCGGCGGCACCGAACCGAGCGCCGCGATGATGCGGGCGCTCGCGTAGTCGCCGCGTTCGTGTCCTCCCGCACCGTCGGCGACTGCCCATAGACCGATTTCGGGCCGCTCGAGTATTGCGTCCTCGTTTCGCCAACGCACTGTGCCGGCATGAGTGCGCGCCGCAGAACGACAGTGTATGTTTGCGCTGGTCCTGATCACAATGTATCGACGACCCCCTTCTTTTCCCTGATTCTTGTCGATGCCACCGTTTGTGATACCGCTCGTCGCCGGGTCACAGTGCTTCATGCGCGCCGAGAAATGGCTTTCGATCGCGCTCGCCAAGAATATGCCAATCCCCGGCAAAATCTTGCGGGGGGTTCGAACTTTTCAAGCTCCCTGCGAACCGGGACTCTCAAGCTTCTCACTCCGCGTTCAGCCCTGAACCTCCCCACGGCTAAAGTACGGCTAAAGCCGGGGGGTTCTGAGGGGCATCCCGGAAACTCTCCGCAGCTCTCGCCACCGCATTGCGCGGTGGATACATCATCTGCGGCCTCGTCTCCGGGCCTATCCTCTTCGACGGACGATCCGCTCCGACGCTCATCGCGTGGGGATCGGCAAGAGCCTCTCCCGCCCGCAGATTGAAGAAAAGCTTGGCAGCGTCCGTCGCAGCAGCGGTTCCACAGCCGCCCCGATATTTGGACCACC
>JAFMSA010000310.1 GCA_017353855.1 Alphaproteobacteria bacterium | reverse complement strand
CTGCCGGAGTTTCCGCGCGATCCGAACGCGGCGATTGACGATCTGCTGCCAGCCGAACCGATTGAGGGGCCGTTCACCTCGCTCGGCCGCTTGCGAAAGCGCTCAGAGTGCTGAGGCTCTCGCGCGGTGCCGTTCGTCGATGCCTCACGGCGCGAGGCCGCGCCTGTCCATCATGGTTGCCGCCGATCTGGTTTTTGGCTAATTACCCTCGACCGCCCTCCCCGAAATCGAGTTATCCATGGCAGTTCCGAAAAAGAAGACCTCGCCCTCTCGCCGTAATATGCGGCGCTCCCATCACGCGCTGAAACCCGCGGCTTATGCAGAATGTCCGAATTGCGGCGAGCTCAAGCGGCCGCATCATTTGTGTCAGTCGTGCGGCTATTACGACGGACGCGAGGTTGCGCAGGCTCAATCCGAGACTTCCTGACCTCGCGAGCCTCGGTACAGAGGTAGCACGAATGTGAGCGACGGTATCACGATCGCCCTCGATGCAATGGGCGGCGACCAGGCGCCCGGCATGGTCGTGAAAGGTGTCGAAATCGCGCTACAGCGGCACCCCGAGGTGCGCTTTTTGTTGTTTGGCGCGGAAGACGAGGTACAGCCGCTGCTCGCTAAGCTGCCGAACCTCGGCAAATCGGTGACGCTCTATCACACGAACGAGATCGTGGCGGACGATGCGAAGCCGTCGCTGGCGCTGCGCACGGGGCGGCAATCGAGCATGCGGCTTGCGATCGAGGCCGTTGCCGACGGGCGCGCGGACGGCGTGGTCTCGGCCGGCAATACCGGCGCATTGATGGCAATCGCCAAGTTCGTGCTCAAGATGCTGCCGGGGATCGACCGCCCGGCCATCGCGTCTTTCTTTCCCACTCGCCGCGGGGAAAGCGTGATGCTGGATCTCGGGGCCAATGTGGAGTGCGATGCCGAAAACCTCGTCCAATTCGCGTTGATGGGCGATGTGTTCGCGCGCACTGTCCTCGGGTTGATAGAACCGACGGTCGGGCTGCTCAACGTCGGCTCCGAGGACCTGAAGGGAAACGACGCGGTGCGAGGCGCAAGCGCCCGATTGCGCGCGATGGTCACGCCGATCCGCTTCTATGGGTTTATCGAAGGCGGCGATATCGCGGCGGGAACCGTTGATGTGGTCGTCACTGACGGGTTTACCGGCAATGTTGCGGTCAAGACGGCGGAAGGTACGGCCAAGCTCTTCGGAGAGTATCTCGAAGCCGCATTCCGTCACTCGCTCCCCGCTCGTATCGGCTATTTATTTGCCCGCGCCGCGCTCAGAAAACTGCGCATGCGCAGTGATCCGCGCCGGTACAACGGCGCGATATTCCTGGGTTTGGGCGGCATTGCCGTCAAGAGCCACGGCTCGACGGACGCGTTCGGCTTCGCCAATGCGATCGGCGTCGCGATCGACATGAAGCTGAATGGGGTTCTCGACAAGATACGGGTCGAGCTTGCCCGCCTCAGCGAGGCGCCCTCGGCTCCGGAGCCGGCGCTGTAAACGCCACGATGAAGCTGCGATCCCAGGTTGCAGGCTGCGGCGCCTATCTGCCGGAGCGTATCCTCACCAACCGCGAGCTCGCCGAACGTCTCGACACCTCCGACGAATGGATCAGACAGCGCACCGGGATCGGCGAGCGGAGGGTCGCCGCCTCGGGCGAGCTCACTTCCGATCTCGCGTTTCGCGCGGCCGAGCGCGCGCTCTCGACAGCCGGGATGAGCGGCAGCGACCTCGACCTCCTTGTCCTCGCGACCGCAACGCCGGACAACACGTTTCCGGCAACGGCGGCAAAGGTGCAGGCCCGGCTGGGTATGACGGGGGGTGCGGCGTTCGACGTTCAGGCCGTATGCGCGGGATTCATTTTTGCTCTTGCGGTGGCCGATAACGCGCTGCGTCTCGGCCAGGCGCGCAGCGCACTGGTCATCGGAGCTGAGACGTTCTCGCGAATTCTCGATTGGCACGATCGCAGCACCTGTGTCCTGTTTGGCGACGGGGCCGGCGCCCTTGTGCTGAAAGCCGTCTCCCCCACGACGCGGGGCGGCCGCTATATTCTCTCCAACCATTTGCATTCCGACGGCCGGCAATACGATATCCTATATGTCGACGGCGGCCCTTCATCGACCTGCAGCTCGGGCCTTCTGCGTATGGAGGGACGCGAAGTTTTCCGGCAGGCGGTCCAGCATTTGAGCGATGTCGTGGACGAAGCGCTGCGCGCCAACGAGCTTACCGGGGCGGATATCGACTGGCTGGTGCCGCATCAGGCCAACAGCCGGATCATCGACAGCATCGGACGGCGGCTTGGACTGCCGCCGGAAAAGATCGTCATGACAATCGAGCGGCACGCCAACACCTCTGCCGCTTCGATACCGCTGGCTCTCGAGTTGGCGGTGTCCGATGGTCGCATCAAGGCCGGCGATCTGGTGTTGATGGAGGCCCTGGGTGGGGGGCTTAGCTGGGGGGCGAGCCTGGTGCGCTGGTAGGTGGAGGCCGCCGGGCTCTCTTTCGCGGACCGGGCAACGCTTTGGAATTTGACGGGATTTTTTCTCGGGGTTAACCTTCCAGAAAGCTTGGGAGGAATTCCATGACCGGGGAAACGATTACGCGCGCCCGCCTGAGCGAAACGGTCTATCAAGAGGTTGGCTTGTCACGCAACGAATCGGCCGAGTTGGTCGAATCGGTGATAGCCGAAATTTCGGGCGCGCTTGAACGCGGCGAGATGGTCAAGATCTCCTCGTTCGGAAGTTTCGCGGTTCGACAGAAGGGTCAGCGCGTCGGCCGCAATCCCAAAACCGGCCAGGAAGTGCCGATCAGCCCGCGTCGTGTCCTTGTCTTCCGGGCTTCGCACGCGCTCAAGGACCAGATCAATCACGGTCTCGCGGAGCCGGGCGAGATGAACCGGAAGGTGGCGCGCAGAGCAGCGGCCAAAGTGTAAACCGCCCGAGCGTCCCGAAGCGTGGACTGCGGGCCGCCGCACAAGTTGCACGGCTCGGGCAGCCTCACTATGATCCCTCGCGTCGGCGGGGCCGCCCGGTCGGAGCGTAGCGCAGCCTGGTAGCGCATCAGCATGGGGTGCTGAGGGTCGTGAGTTCGAATCTCACCGCTCCGACCAATCCTCTCCCCGTCCGCCGGGCTTGGATCGCCGAGGTGCGGATGAGGAGGAGCATATGAATAGCCCCGGTTCCACTCTCGAACCCTGGCAGTGGCCCGAGGAGCACTGGCGCAGGCTCGTCAATCGCGTCCGCGCCGGGCGGCGGCTGCGGCCCGCAGAATGGCCGGACGGCGCGCGGTGTGCCGTGGCGCTGTCGTTCGACAGCGATCACGAGACGAGTGACCTGCGCGATGGCGGCAAATCGATCGGCCGTCTGGCGTGGGGTCAGTACGGGAACCGGGTTGGCGTGCCGCGAATCCTCAAGCTTTTGGAGAGGCACGCCGTCAAGGGCACCTTCTATGTGCCGGCGGTTACCGCCCTTCTCCATCCGGACGAGCAGCGCCAGGTCGTAGGCGCAGGTCACGAGATCGGGATCCACGGCTGGATCCACGAGCTCAATTCGGCTCTGCCCTATGAGACGGAGCGGGATCTGATGCGGCGCTCGGCGGACACGCTGGAAGAGGTTACGGGTATTCGACCGGTTGGGCTGCGGACCCCCTCCTGGGACTTCAGCCGGCACACGCTGGAGATCGAGAAGGAGATGGGGTTGCTCTATGATTCCTCGCTGATGAGCGACGAGGATTGCTACGAGCTCCTCCTCGACGGAGAGCCCGCCGGTGTCGTCGAGTTCCCGGTCGAATGGGTCCGCGACGACGCAGTTTATTTCATGATGAACCGGTTCCAGTCGCTGCGCCCCTATACGCCGCCAAACGACGTGTTCGACATCTTCCGCCGCGAGTTCGATGCGGCGTACGAGGAGGGCGGCGTGTTCCAGTTGACGATGCACCCGCATATCATCGGCTACCGTTCGCGCATCTGGATTCTCGAAGAGATCATTCGTCACGCCAAATCCAGGACGGGCGTGTGGTTCGCGACCCACGCGGAAGTCGTCGCATGGGCTAAACAGCACGCGGCCTGACCGGTCGGATGTGGAGCCGCCCGCCTGCGGACTGTACGCCGGGGAAACCCGCTGCGGCACGGGAGAGGGTGCTGTCCCGCGGGTGGTAATGCGGGGGGCGAGTGAGGGTGCATGCTGCCGACCCGTTGCGGCTATGTTGCGCTGATTGGGGCTCCTAATTCGGGGAAGTCGACCCTTCTCAACCGGCTCGTCGGGCGCAAACTGGCGATCGTCACACCCAAGGCGCAGACGACGCGCAGCCGCCTCCTCGGGATCGCGATCGAGGGTCCCACACAGATCATTTTCGTCGATACGCCAGGTATTTTCCCGCCGCGGCGGCGCCTTGACCGCGCCATGGTGGCGGCGGCCTGGTCGGGCGCCGAGGATGCGGACGATATGCTGTTGCTGGTCGACGCGTCCCGCGGCATCGACCCGGATACGCGCCGGATTCTCGACCGTCTTGCCGAACGCGGCCGCAGGTCGATCCTCGCGTTGAACAAGATTGATCGGGTCCCTCGCGAAAGCCTGCTCGGCCTTGCCGACAGCCTCTCGCGGGAGGGCGATTTCGAACCCATCTTCATGATCTCGGGTCTGACGGGGGATGGGGTCGAGGAAGTCAAGCGGCACCTCGCCGCCAGCTTGCCGCCGGGACCGTGGCTCTTCCCGGAGGACCAGCTCTCTGACGCCCCCGAGCGCCTGATTGCAGCGGAGGTCACGCGCGAGCAAGTCTTCCTGCAATTGCACGACGAACTCCCTTACGCTTCGACGGTCGAGACCGAGCGATGGGAAGACAGGCCGGATGGGAGCGTGCGGATCGAGCAGGTGATTTATGTTCAGCGGCCGGGCCAGCGCGCGATCGTGCTCGGTGAAGGCGGAAAGCGCATCAAAGCCATCGGCGCACGGGCCCGTGCCGAGCTGGAAAAAATTTTCGAGCGGCGCGTCCACTTGTTCGTGTTCGTGAAAGTCCGCGAAAACTGGATTGACGACCGCGAACGCTTTGCGGCGCTCGGCCTCGATTACAACACCTGATGGAATGGCGTGATACCGGCTTTGTGTTGGCGATCCGCCGGCACGGCGAAAGCGGAGTGATCGTCGAGCTCCTGACCCGAGATCACGGGCGGCATGCCGGATTGGTTCGCGGCGGGCAGTCGCCGAAATTGCGGGCAATCCTGCAGCCGGGCAACGAGGTCGCGGCGGTGTGGCGCGGGCGTCTTGCCGAGCATCTCGGCACGATCACCTGCGAGCTCGTGCGAGCCCATACGGCAGGGCTTCTCGACGACCCTGATCGCCTCGCGGCTCTGAGCGCTGCCGCGGCACTGGTCGCGACTGCCTTGCCCGAAAGGGAGCCGCATGCGGACGTCTTCTCGTCATTCGGGGATCTGCTTGGGGCCCTCGATTCGGCAACCGACTGGCCCGCGCGTTATGTGGGCTGGGAGCTCGACCTGCTCGCGGCGCTGGGTTTCGGCCTTGATCTCGGCCGCTGTGCCGTGACCGGGGTCACGGCGGATCTGGCTTATGTCTCGCCCCGCACCGGATGCGCGGTGTCGCAGACCGCAGGTCTCCCGTATCATGATAAGCTATTGAAATTGCCGGCATTTCTGTGGTCCGACAAACCCGCCGACCACGATCAGGTCGCCCTCGGGATGACCCTGACCGAGCATTTCCTGGTGCATCACGTATTTCTTCCGCAGGGTCGCA
>JAFMSA010000309.1 GCA_017353855.1 Alphaproteobacteria bacterium | reverse complement strand
GGCAACCCGCCTTTAGCGGCAACAATCATGCGGGCGCTTGTCAGCCTTTACTTGGTCATCGGTGTCGCGCTGCTGGTCATCGGGTTTCTCCTTCCAGGGCCTTGCCCTCACCGGAATACTGACATCGTGAACAACGTCATCTTCGTCCTGACCTGGCCGGTCGGGTTGTATTCGGAAGTCTATAGGGGGCAAGTGTCCGCACAGGACTGGCTGCACGGGCAGGCCTGCGAGAGCAAACTGGGCCCGAAGGCCATCCAGGGTTAGTCAAGGCCGAAAGCAGGGCCGGCACGACGGCGCAACTCATTGCCGAGCTCGGTTCCGAGCAGCTCCCCATCATTGATGGCACCTTCACGCCGGCCGCGAACCTCGCAGCTGCCATCCGGTTGCAACAGCAGACCCTCGATCGTCAGCCGGTTCCCTTCGATCTCGGCGAACCCGGCGATCGGAGTGCGGCAGGAGCCGTCGAGCGCGGCAAGCATCGCGCGCTCGGCGCTGACGCAGGCAGCACAGTTCGGATCATGAAGCGGTTCAACGAGCCGGAGCGCCTGTTCATCATCGGCGCGGCATTCGATAGCGAGCGCGCCCTGACCGACCGCCGGCAGCATGATTTCGCGCGGCAGGATCTCGGTCGTGCAGCCCGTCAGACCGAGCCGCTCGAGACCGCACAACGCCAGGACGACGGCATCGACCTCGCCGGCATGAAGTTTCGCCATGCGCGTATTCACATTGCCGCGGACCGGCACGATCGCCAGGTCCGGGCGATGCCGCAGCAGTTGCGCCTGCCGCCGCAGTGACGCTGTGCCGAGCCTGCCGCCCGCCGGTAACGCCGCAAGCCTCGCACCGTCGCCGGACACGAGCACGTCGCGCGGATCGTCACGCGGCAGCACGCAGGCGATCGCGAGCTCCTTCGGGAGCCAAGTCTCCAAATCCTTCAGCGAATGGACGGCCAGATCGATCCGCCCTTCGATCAGGGCCTCCTCGATTTCCTTGGCAAAGAGACCCTTGCCACCGATTTCGGCGAGCAGGCGGGTCTGGACGCGATCGCCGGTCGTTCGGATGGTGACGGTTTCGACGGCGCCGGCCACCGCGAGATCCGCGTGGGCCGCGACGAGACGATCGCGCACGAGGGCGGTCTGATGCAGCGCCATCGGACTGCCGCGAGTGCCGATGCGAAGCGGGCGAGAGAGCATACGCAATTTCCTCCGAGAAATAGTACTCGGCCTGGTCCCAATTAACGAGGCGCCAAGGATTCCCAACGCAATCGTCGACTGCCGCTGAATTCAGACCATGACCGATTCCCGGTTCGAGCCTCAATCACTCCAGCAGCAGCGGCAGCGAGTTTGCCGAGCCAGCCAGACCGTGGCAAACCCGAGCGTGCAGTACCGATGGCCGAGAACAACTCGCCGCGCGCCGGCACGAGTTCAGTTAATTTCTGCGCTGCCAATTCCGCCGATTTGCCGTGCGCCGACGCGTCAGACGGTCGGGCGGACTGCCCCGTCGGGCTGGTTGCGCACCGGCACATGCATCCGCCTCCGGCGCGCAAATTCGTTAATACATGTACTGGCCGCCATTCACCGAGATCGTTGAACCGGTGATGAAATCGGCGTCGTCGGCGACGAGAAATACGACCGAGCGAGCGATGTCGTCCGCCTTGCCGAGCCGGCCAACGGGAATGCGGGCGATGATCTTTTCGAGTACGTCGGCAGGAACTGCGCGAACCATTTCGGTGTCGACGTAGCCCGGGGCGACGGCGTTGACGGTGATCCCGCGGCTGGCACCTTCCTGCGCCAGTGCTTTCGTGAAGCCGTGGATCCCCGATTTAGCCGCGGCGTAGTTGACCTGACCGTATTGGCCTGCCTGACCGTTGATCGAACCTATATTGACGATCCGTCCGAAGCCCCGCGAACGCATCCCCTCGATAACCGCCCTCGACATGTTGAAACAGGAGGAAAGGTTGGTTTGGATCACCGCGTTCCACTGCTCGTAATTCATCCGATGGATCGGCGCGTCACGGGTGATGCCGGCATTGTTGACGAGCACCTCGACTGGGCCAAGCTGCGCTTCGACCTGCCTTATTCCCGCGCAGCACGCGGCGAAATCGCCGACATCGAACTTGAATACTGGGATGCCCGTCTCCTTGTTGAACTGCCGCGCTGCGTTATCGTTAGCGCCGTAATTCGCAGCGACGCGGTAGCCGGCATTCTTCAGCGCCACCGAGATCGCGCGACCGATGCCGCGTGTCCCGCCGGTCACTACCGCTACCCTCGCCATGCGCTCCTCCCAACATCTGTGGTTAATCCCGTTCAACGCACATCGCGATCCCCATGCCTCCCCCGATGCACAAGGTCGCGAGGCCCTTGTGGACATCACGCCGCTGCATCTCATGCAAGAGCGTTACCAATACTCGCGCTCCGGACGCGCCGATCGGGTGGCCGAGCGCAATGGCGCCGCCATTCACATTCACCTTCTCGATCTCCCAGCCGAGATCCCTGTTGACTGCACAGGCCTGGGCGGCGAAAGCCTCGTTTGCCTCGATCAGCTCGAGACCGTCAACCGACCATCCGGCCTTTTTCAGCGCCAGGCGACTCGCCGGTATCGGACCGGTACCCATCACCGCCGGATCGACCCCGGCGGTTGCCCAGGACACGATGCGGGCGAGCGGGCGCAGCGAGCGCTTGCCGGCCTCGGACGCGCTCATCAGCACGACCGCCGCGGCGCCGTCATTGATGCCCGACGCGTTGCCGGCCGTGACCGTGCCGTTGTGATCAAAGGCGGGGCGCAGCTTTGCCAGGACCTCGACCGTCGTGCCATGCTTGGGATGTTCGTCGGTGTCGACGACGGTCTCGCCGCGGCGGGTCTGGATCCTGACCGGGACGATTTCGTCCTTGAACCGGCCGGCTTTCTGCGCCGCTTCGGCCTTGGCCTGCGACCCGGCGGCAAGATGGTCCTGCTGCTCGCGCGTGATCTGCCAGCGCTGAGCGACATTCTCGGCGGTATTGCCCATGTGGTAACCGTTGAAGGCGTCCCACAACCCGTCTCGGATCATCGTGTCGACAAGCTCGGCATCTCCCATCTTGACGCCGTTGCGCAGATGCATGCAGTGCGGCGCCTGGCTCATGCTCTCCTGACCGCCCGCGACGACGATCTCGGAATCGCCATTGCGGATCGCCTGATACCCGAGAGCCACGCTGCGAAGCCCCGAACCGCACAGCTGGTTGACGCCGTAAGCCGTCACCTCAAACGGCATCCCGGCGCCGATCGCGGCCTGCCGGGCCGGATTCTGCCCCTCGCCTGCAGTGAGGATTTGGCCCATGATGACTTCTGATACGTCCCTCGGCTCGACATGAGCGCGGCGTAGGGCCTCGACGATGGCCACCTCGCCGAGCTTGTGGGCCGGCAGGCTGGCGAGGCCGCCATTGAAGGCTCCGACCGGCGTACGCGCGGCGCTCGCAATTACGATATCGGTCATCAAGACTCTCCTCACAGCGTCGACGGTAAATGTGGGCAGCAGCGAGCAACTCTAAAAGCGGCGATCGCCGGGTGTCCAGGCGAGTTGGGTCCACGACGGTCCCGGCGGCCGCAGGAGCCGACCCCCGGTCACCTCACACGAAGGTGACTAACTGCTTCGCGGTCGACACGCTAGCATTGGCGACCACCTTGGCTGCACCTTGATATCGATGGCCGACCGGACTCCGCCGCAAACCATTCTGTCCGTGCGGCGATTGATCCCGCTCGGCCTTCTCGCTGCAGCCGGCATCGCGTTCATCGCGGCCGGCGGCGCCAAATACCTGAGCTTTGCTGCGCTCGCCGAGAATCGGGACTGGTTGTACGGTCTTGTCCGACATTGGGGGGTTGCAGCCGCGTTCGGCTACACCGTCATTTATGGTACGCTGGTAGCGCTGTCGGTTCCCGGCGGGGCCGTGTTGACGATCGCGGGCGGTTTTCTTTTCGGAACATGGCTCGGCGGGTTGTACGCGGTGGTTGGTGCCACGCTCGGCGCTTCGGCAATTTTTCTCGCCGCCCGCGCCGGCCTGGGAGGCCTTGCGCAACGCGCCGGACGGTTTATCGGCAAGCTCGAGGAAGGATTTCGTGCCGATGCCTTCAACTACCTGCTGGTGCTGAGGCTGGTTCCGATCTTTCCGTTCTGGCTCGTCAATCTCGTCCCGGCATTGGTTGGCGTCAGCTTCCCGATCTACGTGCTCGCCACCTTTCTCGGCATCATTCCCGGCACGTTCGTCTATGCGAGTCTCGGCAATGGATTGGGCAGCGTCGTCGAGGAACCTGATTTGGCGATTATATTCAAGCCGAGTGTGCTCGCTCCGATCGTCGGACTTGCCCTCCTCGCGCTGGTTCCGGTCGGATACCGGCGCTGGCGCGGCAAAAAGGCCACATGATGGGGCCTCTGACCCCTGATCTCTGCGTCATCGGCGCCGGCGCCGCCGGGTTGTCGGTAGCGGCGGGAGCGGCTCAGATGGGCGCCGAGGTCGTGCTGATCGAGCGCGGACTGATGGGCGGCGATTGCCTGAATTTCGGCTGCGTCCCGTCAAAGTCGCTGCTTGCCGCTGCGCGTCTCGCCGATCTCGGACGGCGTGGTGCGGCGCTGCGGGTTGCATCCACGCCGTCGCGTGTCGACTTCGCAGCAGCGATGGACGGCGTCCAGAAGGTGATCGCGACACTGGCGCCGAAGGATTCGGTGGAGCGGTTCGAGCGGCTCGGCGTGCGGGTCGTGCAGGCCGAGGCGCGCTTCACGAGCCCGCGCACGATACACGCCGGCGCAACCGAGATCCGTCCTCGGCGCTTTATCATCGCGACAGGCTCGCATCCGGCGATCCCTGAGATTCCGGGGCTCGACCGGATCGCGTACCTGACCAACGAGACGGTTTTCGCCAACCGCGAGCTGCCGGAACATTTGATTATCGTCGGCGGCGGACCGATCGGCATCGAAATGGCGCAGGCACATTGCCGCCTCGGGTCGCGGGTCACGGTGCTCGACAACGGCCCGGTGCTTCCGCGCGACGATCCCGAGGTCGTCGCCATGCTGCTCGAGCGGCTCGCTGCTGAGGGGATAGCGATCCGCCCTCGGATTGACATCGCGGCTGTCGACCGAGGCGACGCAGGCATAATGGTCCGCCTCGCCGACGGGGAGCGGATCGTCGGGTCGCATCTGCTGGTTGCTGCCGGACGCCGCCCCAGCATCGAAGCGCTCGATCTGCCGGCCGCCGGGATTACGGCGACCGGGAGTGGGATCACGGTCGATGCGCGGCTACGAACAACCAACCGGAGAGCCTTCGCGATCGGCGATGTCGCGGGCGGCCCGCAATTCACCCATATTGCGCTCTATCAGGCCGGAATCGTGATCCGGAATGCGCTTTTTCGGCTTCCGGCGAAAGTCGACTACCGGGCGCTGCCCTGGACCACCTATACCGATCCCGAACTCGCCCAGGTCGGACTGACCGAACCCGCGGCGCGCGCTGCCGATCGGGACGTACGGGTGACGCGCTGGCCGTTCGTCGACAACGACCGAGCGCAGACCGAGCGTGACATCGAAGGCATCGTCAAGGTGGTGCTCCGCCGGGGCGGCCGAGTGGTCGGCGCCTCGATCCTCGGCGCCGGCGCCGGCGATCTGATCGTGCCCTGGGCACTGGCGATATCACAAAATCTCAAGATCGGCGCACTCGCCAATCTGGTCGTCCCTTACCCGACACGCAGCGAGGCGAGCAAACGCGCCGCAGCGTGTTATTATACGCCC
>JAFMSA010000308.1 GCA_017353855.1 Alphaproteobacteria bacterium | reverse complement strand
GGCTCGATTTCGCCGCCATCGGCAGCGACGCGGCCTCGCACCTCGCGAACCAGCGCGCGGCTCACCAAAGGCACCGCCCGGCGGGAGTCGAAGCGCATCGGGTGCGGTATCGCCAATCTTTGCAGTTCGAAAAGATCGCGAAATCCGGCTGAGACCAGCAAACCGGTTCGAGCGCCGCGCCGCTCTATCAGTGCATTGGTGGCGACGGTGCTGCTATGCGTGTGGAGGAGGTGCCGCCAGGCGGCGGCATCGAGGCCGAGCGCGGCCCCGATTTCGTCGATGCCGGTCAGAATGCCGGTGCTGGGTTGTCGCGAAGTGCTTGGCACTTTGAGGCAATGGAGCTCGCCGGCCGTCGTGTAGAACACGAGATCGGTGAATGTCCCGCCGACATCGGTCCCGAGAAATGGGGCGGCCGTCACATTAGCTCGCGAGCGGATCCGGTCGCGGGTTAGAGCCGTCCGTGAACCGCGTTAGTCGGAAAGGTGCCGGATCGACAAGCGTCGGGTCACCGGCGACCATATCGGCGACCAATTTGCCGGCACCCGGCCCGATGCCGAAGCCGTGGCCGGAAAACCCGGTCGCGATGAAAAGTCCCGGCAGGCTCTCAACCGCCGAGATCACCGGGATGGCGTCCGGCATGACGTCAATCATGCCGCCCCAACTCTCTGCGACGGCTGCGTTGCGGAACACCGGGAAGGCATCGGCGGCGGCAGCCCGCGCGCGATCGACAACGAACCGGTCGGGTTCAGGGTCGAGCACGCGTATGCGCTCGAACGGTGAATCTGCATCGAGGCCCCAACGACGCGGCATACGCCACTCGTCGAGCCAGCGGCGGCCCGCCCGGAACCGCAATTTCTTCCAATGCAGCCGCGCCGCCGGCAGGTAGTCGAAGAACAGGCGAAAATGATCCGGGACGAGGTCTATCGTGCGAACCCCGAGGGTTGCCACCGTGTAGCCGCCGTCCATTCGCTTGCGAAACCCGAACAGCCCGCCCGAAGCCGAGATTTCCGGGCCCCCCTCGAGCGGCTGGGTTCGCATGACCGTCGCCAGGACTTTGAGCTGCGGCAACTCGATACCGAGATTGCCGCAAAACAGTCGCGACCAAGCCCCGCCTGCGAGAACCACGCGCTCGCAGGCAACCCGCCCTTTCTCCGTGACCGCGGCTGCGACCCGTCCGCCCGCGGTTTCGATACCGCGCACGGCGCACTGCGTCAGGATCGCTGCGCCGTGCCGCCGCGCGGCTTCGGCTATCGCCGGTGCGGCCCGTTGCGGCTCGGCTTTGCCGTCGCTCGCGGTGTAGAGACCGCCGCTCCAGGCGCCGGTCAGGCCGGGCATCAGCTCTGCCGCTTCCGCTCGGCTGATGATTCGGGTATCGAGCTGGTATTGGCGGGCGTGCTGGAGCCACCCTTCGAGCGTCTCGAGCTCGGCCTGGTTCTGTGCAAGATACATGATCCCGGCCTGGCGGAAGCCCGTCTCGGCCTCCACCAATTCGTTCATACCCTGCCACAGGCGCAGGCTTTCGATGACCAGCGGCAGCTCGCGGGGATCGCGTCCCATCTTGCGGCACCAGCCCCAATTGCGGCTCGACTGCTCGCCGGCAATGTGCCCCTTCTCGCAGAGCACCACCCGGACCCCCTTCTGCGCCAGAAACAGCGCGGTGGTGGTCCCGATGATGCCGCCGCCGATGATCGCGACATCCGCGCTCGCCGGCAGCACGTCATCGCTACGAACAGGATCGACGCGCGGCGCCATGGTTTTCCCGAACCTCCTCAGATCGCGGCCCGAGTTCTACCCTCGGCCCCGCGGACGCGAGGATCCGGCACAACGGGCGGAGACCAGGCTGTCTGGAGTCCTGCTTTCGCGGGAATAACGGAGCAAACGCAGCGGCGCCCCGATTTCATAGCAACGGTGTCGCGCGGGCCGGTCAATCGATCGCCGCGTGTACCAAATTGGCGATGCGGTCGAGCCGTGCGGTGTGCCATGGATCGGGGGCCATGAAGTTCGTGATGTAGGCGAAAGACACGCCGCTCGTCGGATCGGCCCAGGAATAGGACGTTCCGGCGCCGCCGTGGCCGAAGGTCTCGGGCGCGCCGATCGTACCGAGGCCGCGGATGCGCTCGCTATCGCCGCGCAGATGCGGGCCCAGCCCGCGATGCATCGGAATGCCGTCCATCGCGTCGTCGCCGCGGGCGGCGGTGTGATTGCGCGTGACGTAACCGACGAGCCGCGGCGACAACAGCCTCACATTACCGAGTCGGCCGAGGCCGAGCAGCATTTGGTAAAATGCCGCCATGCCGCGCGCAGTCGCGTAGCCGCCGCCGCTCGGCATTCCGGCCGCCCTGAATTCGGCCGAGTTGTCGCGCGGTTCCGGCGCGTAGGTGTCTGCGCAGCGCTCCTGCTCGCGGGACGGCACGCCGACAAAGATATCGGTGGCGAGCCCCAACGGGACCAGCACTTTTTCCCGAATGACGTCGCGGTAATCCTGCCCCGTGACCGCCTCGATAACCATCGCCTGGGTCAGGTGCGCGGCGCGCGGGTGATATTGCAGCCGCGTGCCCGGCGTCCAGTCGAGCGAGAAATCGCAGACCTCCGCGCGCATCCTGGCGTGGTCGGTCCAAGTGGCCTTCGTGACATCCCCGCTCGGGAAACCGCCCTGATGCGTCATGACCTGGTGCAGTGTGATCTCGCTTTTGCCGCGCTGAGCAAACTCCGGGAGGTGGTCGGCGACACGATCCATAAAGGAAAGCTTGCCCTCCTCGATCAATATCCACACCGCGCAGCTGGTCAGGACCTTCGTTTGGCTGAACAGCAAGAACAGGGTGTCGTCGCTCGCGGGCAGGCCGTGAGGTTCCGTCCGCGCTAGGCCATAGGTCCGGAACAGCGCGAGGTTGCCACGGCGTGCGAGCGCGATCTGCGCGCCGGGATAGCGCCCTTCTTCAATATGCTGCCGGATCAGCCGGTCGAGATGCTCAAGCGGCGTCGCCGCAAAGCCGAGGCCTGCGGGATCGGCAGACGGCAACGGATAGCTGTCGGACACGGGCGTCTCCTTCCGAGCGTTCGGAATTGCAATGCTACATGACGTTTCGCCGTTGCGGGAAGTCAGTATGGTTGAGGAACGCGATGGGCAGAAGGCGAGATTCGGGTTTACTATCGAGAACGATCGCCTCGGAGCGAGGGGCGCCGGCGAGGGAGGAGAAGTTGCGTGAAGCCGTGATTGTATCGACCGCCCGCACTCCAATCGGCCGGGCGTACCGCGGCGCCTTCAACGACACGCAAGCGCAGGAGCTTGCCGGTCACGTCGTGGCCGAGGCGATCGGGCGCGCCGGCGTCGATCCGGGCGAGATCGAAGATGTCGTGCTCGGCGCCGCCTTGCAGCAAGGCTCCAGTGGCTACAACATCGCACGGCAGGCGGCCCTGCGGGCCGGACTGCCGCCCTCGGTGCCCGGAATGACGGTCGATCGGCAATGCGCTTCGGGACTCATGGCGATCGCCACGGCCGCCAAGCAGATCATTCATGACGGCATGGCGATCGCGGTGGGCGGCGGCGTCGAGTCAATCTCACTGGTCCAGAACGAAAAGCGCAATGAGTATCGAGCGCAGGATCCCTGGCTCGTCGAGCATCGGCCTGAGCTCTATATGACGATGATCGAGACGGCCGAGATTGTCGCCGAGCGATATCAGGTCACCCGCGAAGCGCAGGACGAATATGCCCTGCAATCCCAGAGCCGTACTGCCGCGGCCCAACAGGCCGGCCGCCTCGATACGGAGATCGCTCCGCTGCCATCGGTCATGCGCGTGGAAAGTCGGGAAACTAGAGAGGTTTCACATCTGCCCGTGACGCTCGCGAAGGATGAAGGGAACCGCCCGTCGACCACGCTCGCCGCTCTGGCGGGACTGAAGCCCGTGTTCCGCGACGGTCAGAAGGTCAAAGAGGGTCGGTTCATTACTGCCGGGAACGCTTCTCAGCTCTCCGACGGCGCCTCCGCCTCGCTGCTGATGGAAGCCACGCAGGCCCAGCGCCGGGGATTGCAGCCGCTCGGCGCTTATCGCGGCCTGGCGGTCGCCGGATGCGCCCCCGACGAGATGGGCATCGGTCCGGTATTCGCAGTTCCCAAGCTGCTGCAACAGCACGGGTTGACGCTCGACGACATCGGCCTTTGGGAGCTCAACGAGGCTTTTGCGGTGCAGGCCCTCTATTGCCGGGACCGGCTCGGGATCGACCCTGACCGATACAATGTCGACGGTGGCGCTATTTCCATCGGGCATCCCTATGGGATGTCGGGCGCCCGCATGGTCGGGCACGCGCTGATCGAAGGCAAGCGCCGCGGGGTTCGCTATGTCGTCGCAACGATGTGCATAGGTGGAGGCATGGGTGCCGCCGGCTTATTCGAGGTGTTGTGACGAACAACGATCGGGGTAGCCCATAATGGTCGGACATCCGCTCGTGATCTATAATCAGCCTGGGATTAGCTAAAGTTAAAGTAAACACCGGAATATTAAAAGTAACGAACCCGCCCGACCGGTTCGGAATTGACGAATATTCGTGCGGTCGCTGCGATCAGGGGGATTGGGGACCGCGTCGGGCGCACGCTGCCGATCGCCTGAAGCGGCCGCTGCTCAGGACAGACAGTAGGATGTTTGGGTTGAGAGGATCGCCCTACCGCGCGGCAGTGTATGTATCCGGCTCTCTGCGGAATGCGCAATGCGGCTCCCCACCGGCGGGCTTACGTCAACGGACTTCCGACGACAGCGCGACCAACCGGGCATTTCGGTAATTCCGGCTCACGTCAATCGCCCGGCTCGCGGCAATGCGCCGCTGGAGACTCTCCGGGGCCGGAGCCTTTGCCCGCGCAGCACGCGCCTGCGGCTGCGAGGGCGGCGAGCGCCACTAGGGCCGCTCTGGCTTGCGAGCGTCTGTGCTCATCGCGGATGTCTGCTTGAGCGCACCTGCTTGCCCGGCCGTGGGGTTCGCCGGTCCCCTCAGGCGCAGCTGAGGGGGTCTGCTCAGTGAAGGCGAAACGGCCCCGGAGGTCACTTCTTTGCGGCCGCGTGCTCGGCCTTCGACATCGTCAGCTTCTCTGGATGAACAATGGTCTTGTTCACCGCCGCCCGCGCCGCAGCGAGATTTGGATACTCCGAATTATTCCCCTCGCGCTGCAGGACATACACGGCCGACATCGGTTTGCCGCTCTTCTGATCGGCTACGGTGCGTTTGAGAATTGTCCAATGGACGCGGCGAGCGACGCCCTCGCCAGCTTCCTCAACGACATCATCAAAACCTCGATCGACGACCGCCTCGAGAGCGTAGAGCTTCTGCTCGGATTTTTTCTGTTGTGCGTCCCGGCCCCGCGCCTGGTGGGGGTCCGTTGCGCGCGCGCCGCGCGGTCCGCGCGCTCGACTGCCCTGACGCCGATGGTCCGGTGCTCTTTCGCGCCCGTCGCGTGGTTCTCCGCTCCGCCCGCGCTGTTCGCGGGAATAGTCCCGTCGGGTTCCCCGCTCTTGGGTATCCGCCTGCCGAGGCCGCTTGTCGCGTGGCCTCCCAACGCGCGGGCCTCCGGCCGGAGATGCTCCGTCCGGCGATGCCAAATCGCCGACGGTTCCGGACGCACTTCGGCTCTCTGTCTCGGGAATGGCGGCTGCCTCGCGCAGCAGCCGGCGGCGGCGGTGCCGTCGGCGGGAGTGCTCGCGCCGCGTGGCAGGCGCGGGCGCTGACACACCCGTACCGGGCCCGCTCTCGGCCGGGTTGCCGC
>JAFMSA010000874.1 GCA_017353855.1 Alphaproteobacteria bacterium | reverse complement strand
CGCGCGGTTGGCGACCACCTCGGCTGCCCTTGCCCCGCCGCGACGAAAAGCCCCGCCGAAGCGGGGCTTGTTCTGTGAGCGGAAGCAGTCTCAGCGGGCGCTGGAGAGGTTCCGCGCGACAAAGTCCCAATTGATCAGATGATCGAGGAAAGTCTGCACGAAATCCGGCCGGCGGTTCTGATAGTCGAGATAATAGGCGTGTTCCCAGACATCGCAGGTCAACAGTGCCGTCTGGCCTTCGGCCAGCGGGGTGACCGCATTCGGCGTCGCGACGATCTTGAGCTTGCCGCCATCGGCGACGAGCCAACCCCAGCCGCTGCCGAACTGGCCGACTGCGGCCGCCTTGAACTGGTCCTTGAATTTGTCGAGCCCGCCGCAGTCGCGTTCAATGGCCTGAGCGACCTGACCGCTCGGCGACCCGCCGCCACTGGGCTTCATCGAGTTCCAGAAGAATGTGTGGTTCCATACCTGCGCGGCGTTGTTGAAGACGCCGGTCTTGGAAGAATCCTTATAGGTGGCCTTGATTATATCCTCGAGCGACTGACTCTCCATCGGGGAGCCCTTGACGAGGTTGTTGAGGTTCGTGACGTAGGCTTGGTGGTGCCTGCCGTGATGGAAATCCATCGTCCGCTCGGAGATGTGCGGTGCGAGCGCGTTTTTCGGGTAGGGCAGGGGCGGCAGTTCGAAAGCCATGGCGACCATCCCGGGTTATGTGAAAGAGGTTCAGCGAAAAACACCGGTCCGGCACCGACGTTCCGCCGAGGCGGACCGTCTGTCGCCGGTTGCGGCGCTGGTGCGGCACCACGATCGCGACCGGTTCCAGACGGCGCTGTTTGCGCCGGCCGCGCGTCGTGAGGCGCTGTTCGCGCTTTACGCCTTCAACTACGAGATTGCAAGGGTACGCGAGAGCGTTACGCAGCCGATGCTCGGTCAGATTCGCCTCCAATGGTGGCGCGAAAGCGTTGCCGCCGCGTTCGACGGCGGTCCGGTCCGCGCTCACCCCGTCGTCGGGCCGCTGACCGCGGCGGTCCGCACGCTGCCGTTGACGCGGGAGCATTTCGATCGGCTGATCGATGCGCGCGAGAGAGATCTCGATGAAGACCCGCCGGCAAGCCTCGCCGTGCTGGAAGACTACGCCGAGGCCAGTTCGGCAAGGCTCGTCTACCTCGCTCTTGAGGTTCTCGGAGCGCAGGACGCGGGTGCGAGCGAGGCGGGACGTCATGTCGGGATCGCCTATTCGCTCGCCGGGCTGCTGCGCGCCGCGGCCTTCCAGGCGCGCACCGGTCGCCGCTTCATTCCGGCCGATATCGCCGCGCGAACGGGGCTCGTCGAGGAGGACTATCGCGCGCTGCGCGGCACGCCGGCGCTGCGCGCTGCCACCGCCGAACTCGCCGCCGCTGCCTCAAAGCATCTCTCGCTGGCGCGCGCCCATCCTCGCGGGTTGCGACGTCGCACATTACCGGCACTGTTGCCGGCGGTCGTCGCGCGCCATTCGCTGATGCGCCTGAGGCGGGTGGCTTATGACCCCTTCGACCCGGCTCTCGCCGTGCCCGATCCGCTGCAGACCTGGCGGCTCGGCGTCGCGGCGCTCTTCAACCGTTTCTGAGGGGCGACTAGCGGCCCTGAAAGTTCGGCAACCGCCGGTCGGCCATCGCCTTGACGCCCTCCTTGAAGTCCTCGGTGCGTCGCAGCCAGTCCTGCTCGACGAGCTCGCGCTCGGTGGCGGTCTCGATCTCGTCACACAACCCGCGCCGGACCGTTTCGCGGGTCGCCATGACGGCGAGCGGCGCCGATTGCGCGATTTCCAAGGCAAGCGCCTGCGCGGCGC